>JAWFOO010000010.1:0-70521 GCA_032511625.1 Streptococcus mitis
TTAGTAGTAAATAAGTAGTAAATTGATGTGTTTGTTTCCTTGAAAATGCTGATAGATACTGTGTTTTAGCGGATAATCAGATTTTTATTGTGTTTTTATAATTTAAAAATTCAGCTTCTCAGCCAAGACGGACAATTCTATCCAATCATGGCGTTTGGTTAATTCTTCCAATAAGAATAGCAAGTCTTGTTCAGTTTTAGATAGCAAGATATTCATCATAAACCTCCCTATATATTTATACATATATATTAAAAGAAAAGCCTAGTAAAGTCAAGAAAACAGCCTATGATAAAATAGGAAAATCTGAATTTACTATATTTTTCTTGGATTATTAAACTGAAAATGAAATTTGCAAAGCGATTATTGAATTTAATTTTTTTACTTTTATAGGAAAAGATTTTGTCAAAAATTCGTCAATCCCCTTGAAAAATCTAGCTAAATAGGGTATAATATGAGTAATCATTTGTCGTAGGTTTTGTCTGAAATATTGTCCAGACAAGGCTCACAGCAGTTAAATCTTCTGAAAAAGTCAGATTTAGCTGCTCTTTTTGTGCTTTTTTTCAGGAATTTGAGTACTTGTAACAAAGACTTAAAGATTCTGAAAATTTATCAAGAGGACACGGTGATAAAGGTTTTTAAAACCATATGACGATTAGAAAAGCCTGATCGATAAGGCTTGGAACTTATTTACAAAGGAGAATCATCTTGGCAGGACATGACGTTCAATACGGGAAACATCGTACCCGTCGTAGTTTTTCAAGAATCAAAGAAGTTCTTGACTTACCAAATTTGATTGAAATTCAAACTGACTCATTCAAAGATTTCCTAGACCACGGTCTGAAGGAAGTATTTGAAGATGTATTGCCAATTTCAAACTTCACAGACACAATGGAGTTGGAATTTGTTGGATATGAAATCAAGGAACCCAAATACACGCTAGAAGAAGCTCGTATCCACGATGCTAGCTATTCAGCACCAATTTTTGTAACCTTCCGCTTGATCAATAAAGAAACAGGCGAAATCAAGACCCAAGAAGTTTTCTTTGGTGATTTCCCAATCATGACAGAAATGGGTACTTTCATCATCAATGGTGGTGAACGTATTATCGTATCTCAGTTGGTCCGCTCACCAGGTGTTTACTTTAACGATAAAGTTGATAAAAATGGTAAAGTGGGCTACGGCTCAACTGTTATCCCTAACCGTGGGGCTTGGTTGGAGCTTGAAAGCGACTCAAAAGACATCGCCTACACTCGTATCGACCGTACGCGTAAGATTCCATTTACAACCTTGGTTCGTGCCCTTGGTTTTTCAGGTGATGATGAAATCTTTGATATCTTTGGTGATAGCGAATTGGTTCGCAATACTGTTGAAAAAGATATCCACAAGAACCCAATGGACTCTCGTACAGACGAAGCCTTGAAAGAAATTTACGAACGACTTCGTCCGGGTGAGCCTAAGACTGCTGAAAGCTCACGTAGCTTGCTTGTGGCTCGTTTCTTTGATCCACGTCGCTATGATCTAGCAGCAGTTGGTCGTTACAAAATCAATAAAAAACTCAATGTTAAAACACGTTTGCTCAACCAAACCATTGCAGAGCCATTGGTAGATCCTGAAACAGGAGAAATCTTGGTAGAAGCTGGAACAATCATGACTCGTAGCGTGATTGAAAGTATTGAAAGCCATTTGGATGGTGATTTGAACAAGATTGTTTACATTCCAAATGATGCAGCCGTTGTGACTGAGCCAGTTGTTCTTCAAAAATTCAAGGTTGTTGCACCAACTGATCCAGACCGTGTTGTAACGATCATCGGTAATGCTAATCCAGATGACAAGATTCGTATCGTCACTCCTGCAGATATCCTTGCTGAGATGAGCTACTTCCTCAACTTGGCTGAAGGACTTGGCCGTGTAGATGATATCGACCACCTTGGAAACCGCCGTATCCGCGCGGTTGGTGAATTGCTTGCCAACCAAGTACGCCTTGGACTTTCTCGTATGGAACGTAATGTCCGTGAACGTATGTCTGTCCAGGATAACGAAGTCTTGACACCACAACAAATTATCAATATCCGTCCTGTAACAGCTGCGGTTAAAGAATTCTTTGGTTCATCACAGTTGTCACAGTTCATGGACCAACACAACCCGCTTTCTGAGTTGTCTCACAAACGCCGTTTGTCAGCCTTAGGACCTGGTGGTTTGACACGTGACCGTGCTGGATATGAAGTACGTGACGTGCACTACACTCACTACGGTCGTATGTGTCCAATCGAGACACCTGAAGGACCTAACATCGGTTTGATCAATAACTTGTCATCTTACGGACACTTGAACAAGTATGGTTTTGTTCAAACACCATACCGTAAGGTTGACCGTGAAACAGGTGTTGTCACAAACGAAATCGTTTGGTTGACAGCCGATGAAGAAGATGAATTTACTGTAGCACAGGCTAATTCTCGTCTGAATGAAGATGGAACATTTGCTGAGAAAGTTGTCATGGGACGTCACCAAGGGGTCAACCAAGAGTATCCAGCTAATGTTGTTGACTACATGGACGTATCACCAAAACAGGTAGTTGCCGTTGCGACAGCATGTATTCCTTTCTTGGAAAACGATGACTCCAACCGTGCCCTCATGGGAGCCAACATGCAACGTCAGGCTGTGCCATTGATTAATCCTAAAGCACCTTACGTTGGTACTGGTATGGAATACCAAGCAGCCCACGATTCAGGAGCTGCTGTGATTGCTCAGTATGACGGTAAAGTTACTTATGCAGATGCTGACAAGGTAGAAGTTCGTCGTGAAGATGGTTCATTGGACGTTTACCACATCCAAAAATTCCGTCGCTCAAACTCAGGTACTGCTTACAACCAACGCACTCTCGTAAAAGTTGGAGATGTCGTTGAGAAAGGCGATTTCATCGCTGACGGACCTTCTATGGAAAATGGAGAAATGGCGCTTGGACAAAACCCAATCGTTGCCTACATGACTTGGGAAGGTTACAACTTCGAGGATGCCGTTATCATGAGCGAACGCTTGGTCAAAGACGATGTCTACACATCTGTTCACCTTGAAGAATACGAATCAGAAACACGCGATACAAAGCTTGGGCCTGAAGAAATCACTCGCGAAATTCCAAACGTTGGTGAAGATGCCCTTAAAGACCTTGACGAAATGGGTATTATCCGTATCGGTGCTGAGGTTAAAGAAGGCGATATCCTTGTAGGTAAAGTAACACCTAAGGGTGAGAAAGACCTTTCAGCTGAAGAACGTCTTTTGCACGCTATCTTTGGAGACAAGTCTCGTGAAGTGCGTGACACTTCTCTTCGTGTACCACACGGTGCCGATGGTGTCGTTCGTGATGTTAAAATCTTTACACGTGCAAATGGAGATGAGTTGCAATCAGGTGTTAACATGCTGGTTCGCGTCTACATCGCTCAAAAACGTAAGATCAAGGTCGGAGATAAGATGGCCGGACGTCACGGAAATAAAGGGGTTGTCTCTCGTATCGTTCCTGTAGAAGACATGCCTTACCTTCCAGACGGAACTCCAGTCGATATCATGTTGAACCCACTTGGGGTGCCATCACGTATGAATATCGGTCAGGTTATGGAGCTTCACCTTGGTATGGCTGCTCGTACTCTTGGTATTCACATCGCAACACCAGTCTTTGACGGAGCAAGTTCTGAAGACCTTTGGTCAACTGTTAAAGAAGCTGGTATGGATAGCGATGCCAAAACGATCCTTTACGATGGCCGTACTGGTGAACCATTTGATAACCGTGTTTCTGTCGGAGTCATGTACATGATCAAACTCCACCACATGGTTGATGATAAATTGCACGCGCGTTCAGTCGGACCTTACTCAACCGTTACCCAACAACCACTCGGAGGTAAAGCTCAGTTTGGTGGACAACGTTTCGGTGAGATGGAGGTTTGGGCTCTTGAAGCCTACGGTGCATCAAATGTTCTTCAAGAAATCTTGACTTACAAGTCTGACGATATCAATGGACGTTTGAAAGCTTATGAAGCTATTACAAAAGGAAAACCAATTCCAAAACCAGGTGTTCCAGAATCCTTCCGAGTTCTTGTCAAAGAATTGCAATCACTTGGTCTTGACATGCGTGTTCTTGACGAAGATGACCAAGAAGTGGAACTTCGTGACTTGGATGAAGGAATGGACGAAGATGTCATCCACGTAGATGACCTTGAAAAAGCCCGCGAAAAAGCAGCACAAGAGGCTAAAGCAGCCTTTGAAGCTGAAGAAGCTGAGAAAGCAACAAAAGCGGAAGCAACAGAAGAAACTGCTGAATAAGAATAAGCAGTTCACTTAGAATAGAAAGGGAAGAAATAGTGGTTGATGTAAATCGTTTTAAAAGTATGCAAATCACCCTAGCTTCTCCAAGCAAAGTCCGTTCATGGTCTTATGGAGAAGTCAAAAAACCTGAAACAATCAATTACCGTACCTTGAAACCAGAACGTGAAGGACTATTTGATGAAGTTATCTTTGGTCCTACAAAAGACTGGGAATGTGCTTGTGGTAAGTACAAACGCATTCGTTACAGAGGAATTGTTTGTGACCGTTGTGGGGTTGAAGTAACGCGTACAAAAGTTCGTCGTGAGCGTATGGGGCACATTGAGTTGAAAGCTCCTGTATCTCACATCTGGTACTTCAAGGGGATTCCAAGCCGTATGGGCTTGACCCTTGATATGAGCCCTCGTGCCCTCGAGGAAGTTATCTACTTTGCAGCTTATGTGGTGATTGATCCTAAGGATACACCACTTGAGCACAAGTCTATCATGACAGAGCGCGAATACCGTGAGCGCTTGCGTGAGTATGGTTATGGATCATTCGTTGCCAAGATGGGTGCCGAAGCTATCCAAGACCTTCTAAAACAAGTAGATCTTGAAAAAGAAATTGCTGAACTCAAAGAAGAGTTGAAAACAGCTACTGGACAAAAACGTGTCAAAGCTATCCGTCGTTTGGATGTTTTGGATGCCTTTTACAAGTCTGGAAACAAACCTGAATGGATGATTCTTAACATCCTTCCGGTTATTCCACCAGATCTTCGTCCAATGTTGCAGTTGGATGGTGGCCGTTTTGCCTCATCTGACTTGAACGACCTTTACCGCCGTGTTATCAACCGTAACAACCGTTTGGCTCGTTTGCTTGAGTTGAATGCACCTGGTATCATCGTTCAAAATGAGAAGCGTATGCTTCAAGAAGCGGTTGACGCTTTGATTGACAATGGTCGTCGTGGTCGTCCAATCACAGGACCAGGTAGCCGTCCACTGAAATCATTGAGTCACATGCTGAAAGGTAAACAAGGACGCTTCCGTCAAAACTTGCTCGGTAAACGTGTTGACTTCTCAGGACGTTCCGTTATTGCCGTTGGTCCAACGCTTAAGATGTACCAATGTGGTGTGCCACGTGAAATGGCGATCGAGCTCTTTAAACCATTTGTCATGCGTGAAATCGTTGCCCGTGATATCGTGCAAAACGTCAAAGCAGCTAAGCGCTTGGTGGAACGCGGAGATGAGCGTATCTGGGATATCCTTGAAGAAGTGATTAAAGAACACCCAGTGCTTTTGAACCGCGCACCGACCCTTCACCGCTTGGGTATCCAAGCTTTCGAGCCAGTCTTGATTGATGGTAAGGCCCTTCGCTTGCACCCGCTTGTCTGTGAAGCCTACAATGCCGACTTTGACGGGGACCAAATGGCCATCCACGTACCGCTTTCAGAAGAAGCTCAAGCAGAAGCTCGTATCTTGATGCTAGCTGCGGAGCACATCTTGAACCCGAAAGATGGTAAACCAGTTGTTACTCCATCTCAGGACATGGTTTTGGGTAACTACTACTTGACTATGGAAGAAGCTGGTCGTGAAGGTGAAGGAATGGTCTTCAAAGACCGTGACGAAGCGGTTATGGCTTACCGTAATGGTTATGTTCACCTTCACTCACGTGTTGGTATCGCAACAGACAGCCTCAACAAGCCTTGGACAGAAGAGCAAAAACACAAGGTCTTGCTTACCACAGTTGGTAAAATCCTCTTCAACGACATCATGCCAGAGGGTCTACCATACTTGCAAGAACCAAACAATGCCAACTTGACAGAAGGTGTTCCAGCTAAATATTTCTTGCCACTTGGTGGAGATATCAAGGAAGCTATCAGCAAACTTGAACTCAACCCCCCATTCAAGAAGAAAAACCTTGGAAATATCATCGCTGAAATCTTCAAACGTTTCCGTACGACAGAAACTTCTGCCCTACTTGACCGCATGAAGAACCTCGGTTACCACCACTCAACTCTTGCAGGATTGACAGTGGGTATCGCCGATATCCCAGTCGTTGACGACAAGGCTGAAATCATTGAAGAATCACACAAACGTGTAGAACAAATCACCAAACAATTCCGTCGTGGTATGATCACAGACGACGAGCGTTACAATGCCGTTACAGCTGAATGGCGTGCTGCCCGTGAAAAACTTGAGAAACGTTTGATTGCCAACCAAGATCCTAAGAATCCAATCGTTATGATGATGGACTCAGGAGCCCGTGGTAACATCTCAAACTTCTCACAGCTTGCCGGTATGCGTGGTCTGATGGCTGCTCCGAACGGACGTATCATGGAATTGCCAATCCTTTCAAACTTCCGCGAAGGTTTGTCAGTACTCGAAATGTTCTTCTCAACTCACGGTGCCCGTAAAGGTATGACCGATACGGCCCTTAAGACAGCCGACTCAGGTTACTTGACTCGTCGTTTGGTTGACGTTGCCCAAGACGTTATCATCCGTGAGGACGACTGTGGAACAGACCGTGGTCTCTTGATCCGCTCTATCGCAGAAGGAAAAGAGATGATCGAGTCTCTCGAAGAGCGTCTCAATGGTCGTTACACTAAGAAAACTGTTAAACATCCAGAAACTGGTGCAGTGATTATCGGTCCAAATGAGTTGATTACAGAAGACAAGGCGCGTGAAATTGTTAATGCTGGTGTGGAAGAAGTGACTATCCGCTCTGTATTTACATGTAACACTCGTCATGGTGTCTGCCGTCACTGTTATGGTATTAACTTGGCGACTGGTGATGCGGTTGAAGTTGGTGAAGCAGTCGGTACAATCGCTGCCCAATCTATCGGGGAACCTGGTACACAGCTTACAATGCGTACCTTCCACACGGGTGGGGTTGCCTCAAATACCGATATCACTCAGGGTCTTCCTCGTGTCCAAGAAATCTTTGAAGCCCGCAATCCTAAAGGGGAAGCGGTTATCACAGAGGTTAAAGGACAAGTTACTGCTATCGAAGAAGATGCATCAACTCGTACTAAGAAAGTCTTTGTTAAGGGTGAAACTGGCGAAGGTGAATACGTCGTTCCATTTACAGCTCGTATGCGTGTTGAAGTTGGAGACCAAGTAGCGCGTGGTGCTGCTCTTACAGAAGGTTCTATCCAACCAAAACGTCTCCTTGCAGTCCGTGATGTCTTGTCAGTTGAAACTTATCTTCTCGGTGAAGTGCAAAAAGTTTACCGTAGCCAAGGGGTAGAAATCGGTGACAAACACATCGAGGTAATGGTTCGTCAAATGATCCGTAAAGTCCGTGTCATGGATCCAGGTGACACAGATCTTCTCATGGGTACCCTTATGGATATCAATGACTTTACAGATGCTAACAAAGATGTCCTTATCGCAGGTGGAGTTCCAGCGACAGGTCGCCCAGTTCTTATGGGAATTACCAAAGCCTCACTTGAAACAAATAGTTTCTTGTCAGCGGCTTCCTTCCAGGAAACAACTCGTGTCCTTACTGACGCGGCTATCCGTGGTAAGAAAGACCATCTCCTTGGACTCAAGGAAAATGTTATCATCGGTAAGATCATCCCAGCAGGTACTGGTATGGCTCGTTACCGCAACCTTGAACCACATGCTATCAACGAAGAAGAATACCTTAATCCTCCAGTAGAGGAAGAAGGAAATGAAGAAACAACAGAAGTAGTTGTGGATACTGCCGTTGAAACTGTGGAAGAAACAGTAGAATAAGAGAGAATGAGAGAGCCTTCGGGTTCTCTTTCTGTTTTCTGAAAACTTTCTCCTTTTTTCCATGAAATGTGGTAAAATAAAAGAAAGAAGCTGACAAAGGAGACGGGTATGGAACAAACATTCTTTATCATTAAACCAGATGGTGTAAAAAGAGGACTAGTAGGTGAAGTGTTGAAACGCATCGAACAACGTGGATTTACAATTGAAAAATTGGAGTTGCGTTCACAGGTCTCAGAAGAGTTGATTGATCAGCACTATCAGGACTTGGTTGCTCAGAGTTTTTACCCACCGATTCGTGAATTCATGACTTCAGGACCGATTCTTGTGGGCGTTATCTCTGGTCCCAAAGTAATCGAAACTTGGCGGACCATGATGGGAGCAACTCGTCCAGAAGAAGCTTTGCCAGGAACTATTCGAGGTGATTTTGCAAAAGCAGCTGGTGAAAATGAGGTTATCCAAAATGTTGTCCATGGTTCGGATTCAGAAGAGTCAGCTAAGCGAGAAATAGCACTTTGGTTTGAGGGAAAATAGCAAAAAGTTTGATGTAAGGGTTACTTGCATCAAACTTTTTTTGCATTTTAGACTAGAAAACTGACAGTTGAGAAATATTCTAGCAATGGTGTGTATTTCTAGCATATAATAAGAACAAGTAAGGGAGGAAGAATGATGGAAAGAATGAAAAAGCAAATTCGAGCTTTGTTATTGCTGACAGTTTTTGGTCTTAGTAGCTGTTCTTGTTTAAGTTTATCGACTTGGTCCTTGATGTTAAATCAAAACTGTTTCTATTATTTAGTGGGTATGTTGCTCCTTGCGAGTATTGGTGCAGGGCTAAACTATTATAGAGGGCAACGAAATCAACATTATTCAGTTTTTAAGGAAGACAAGCAACAATTCTTGTATAGCCTGTTGCTATTGGTAAATGTTTTAGGTTTAGCTTTAATTGTCATAGAACATATCCTTGCAGGAAATACATCCGTAGAAGGGTTTGTGGAAGCTTTTCTACCGAGTTTCTTTTTCTTATTTGGGATTGATTTGCTAGTCTTTTTACCGATTCAGAAGTATGTAAATGGATTGAAAAAGGTTTTGGGAAAGAAGAAAATCTGTTTTATTAGTGGACTAGCTATTCTAATCGTACTCAGAAATCCTTGGTCAATATTATCCATGACATTTTATATTGCCTTAGGAATGCTATTTCTAGGACTGTTGGTGCCAAAAGTCATTCGCTGGGAAGTTTCATTTTACAGTCATTTGATGAGAGATATCTTGTTAGTTGTCTTCTTACTGTTTCTATTTTAAAATCAAAATAAGAACTGACCGAAGTTTTTACAATTCATAATATGGAATTCACAGATAATATCTCGACAAAGGACAACTTTTTGGTATAATAGAAATATGTACACTAAAAGCGAAGAAGAGTTACAGTCCTTAGGTGAACGTTTGGGCTGTTTATTAGAAAAGAATGATGTCTTAATTCTAACTGGGGAACTTGGAGCAGGTAAAACGACCTTTACAAAAGGTCTTGCTAGGGGATTACAGATTTCTCAGATGATTAAGAGTCCGACCTATACTATCGTAAGAGAGTATGAAGGTCGTCTTCCGCTTTACCACCTAGATGTTTATCGTATTGAGGGAGATGCGGATTCTATTGATTTGGATGAGTTTCTCTTTGGCGGTGGGGTAACTGTCATTGAGTGGGGACATCTTTTAGGTGATGCCTTGCCAGATACTTATTTAGAATTGGAAATTCTAAAAGAGGAAGATGGTCGCAGATTAAACTTCAAAGCCAAGGGTTTGCGTTCAGAAAAACTCTTAGAGGAGCTTCAACATGGAGTATGAGTTGCTCATTAGGGAAGCAGAAATTGAAGATGCAGCTGAGTTAGTGTCATTTTTAAATCGTGTTAGTGTAGAAACAGATTTTACTAGTCTGGACAGGGATGGTATTTTGATGACAGATACTGAGATGGAGTTGTTTCTGGATAAACAGGCTCACTCGGAAAATCAAATCACTTTAGTTGCCTTGCTGAATGATGAAATTGCTGGTCTTGTAAATATCACAGCTGATCAACGCAAGAGAGTTCGTCATATTGGAGATCTCTTTATTGTGATTGGTAAAAAATATTGGAATAATGGACTGGGAAGTTTTTTGCTAGAAGAAGCGATAGAGTGGGCACAAGCTAGTGGTATTCTTCGTCGACTTCAACTAACTGTCCAAACTCGTAATCAAGCTGCAGTTCATCTATATCAAAAATATGGCTTTGTAATTGAAGGTAGACAAGAGCGCGGTGCGTACATAGAAGAAGGGAAATTTATCGATGTTTACTTGATGGGTAAACTGATAGATTAGTAGAAATATGGTTAAAAAAATTATTGGAATGGTGCTAGCTTTTCTAGCTGTGACAGTTTTGGGTGTGGGTGTCTTTGCTTATACCATTTATCAGCAAGGTACACAAACCTTATCAAAAACCTATAAAAAGATTGGGGAAGAAACCAATGTTATTGAGGCGACTGAACCCTTAACGATCCTTTTAATGGGGGTTGATACTGGAAACGTTGAACGAACTGACCCTTGGGAGGGGAATAGTGATTCTATGATTCTCTTGACGGTTAATCCGCATACGAAAAAGACTATGATGTTGAGTTTAGAGAGAGATATTTTGACGAAAATTCAGCATAAAGATGGTCAAATCGAAGAAGCGAAACTGAACGCAGCTTATGCTGGAGGAGGTGCAGAATTAGCTATCTCAACGATTCAAAGGATGATGAATATCCATATTGACCGCTATATTATGGTCAATATGCAAGGTTTGCAACAATTGGTAGATGCAGTGGGCGGGATTACGGTTAATAATACACTAGGTTTCCCGATTTCTATCAGTGACCAAGAGGAATTTAACACCATTTCTATCGGTGTTGGAGAGCAGACAATAAATGGAGAAGAAGCGCTTGTTTATTCCCGCATGCGTTACCAGGACCCAGAAGGGGACTACGGACGTCAGAAGCGTCAGCGTGAAGTCATTCAAAAGGTGGTTGAAAAAGTTCTTAGCTTGAATAGTGTCAGTCACTACCAATCCATCTTAAAAGCACTAAGTACCAATATGCAAACCAATATCGATTTGTCTTCTAAGAGTATTCCAAGCTTGTTAGGTTACAAGGATTCGTTCAAAACGATTGAAACCCAACAGTTACGAGGAGAAGATGCCGAATTGCAAGGGACATCTTATCAAATTGTAACTGCTAACCATTTGTTAGAAATCCAGAATCTTTTGAGAACCTCACTTGATAAACCGAAGGTGACAGAGTTAGAGACGAATGCAGTCTTATATGAAGATATTTTCGGCAATCGAAATAATACCGGTTTGGGAACAGGTACGATTAATAATACAATAAATCAAGAAGATGTAGAATAATCTATTTTATGGTTAAAATCGTGGGAAATTTCCTGCGATTTTTTCAAAAAAATACGAATAGATAGGTAGGAGGAAACATGAAAGCAGAAATTATGGCTGTCGGAACAGAAATTTTAACAGGGCAGATTGTCAATACCAATGCCCAGTTTTTATCAGAAAAACTAGCAGAGATTGGGGTAGATGTTTATTTTCAGACGGCTGTAGGAGACAATGAAACTCGTCTCTTGTCTTTGCTTGAGATTGCTAGTCAACGTAGCAGTCTGGTGATTTTGACAGGTGGTTTGGGACCAACTGAGGACGATTTGACCAAACAAACTCTAGCTAAATTTTTAGGGAAAGAATTAGTCTTCAATCCTCAGGCGCAGGAGAAGTTGGATGTCTTTTTTGACCAGAGACCAGACTATGCCCGAACACCGAATAACGAAAGACAAGCTCAACTTGTAGAAGGGGCGACTCCACTACCAAACGAAACAGGACTGGCTGTTGGAGGAATGTTAGAAGTGGACGGAGTGACCTATGTCGTTCTTCCTGGTCCACCAAGTGAATTGAAACCCATGGTCTTAAACCAACTTCTACCCAAGTTGATGACAGGGAGCAAGTTGTATTCCCGAGTTCTTCGTTTCTTTGGGATTGGCGAAAGCCAGCTGGTTACGATTTTAGCTGATTTGATTGACAATCAAACAGATCCAACCTTAGCCCCTTATGCCAAGACAGGAGAAGTCACTCTGCGTCTGTCAACAAAATCTAGCAGTCGAGAAGAGGCGAATCAAGCGTTGGATATTTTGGAAAATCAAATCTTGAACTACCAGACTTTTGAAGGTCTTTCTTTACGAGAACTTTGTTATGGTTATGGGGAAGAGTCCAGCTTGGCCAGTATTGTGGTAGAAGAACTGAAAAAGCAAGGGAAAACCATCACGGCTGCAGAGAGTTTGACGGCAGGGCTTTTCCAAGCTACTGTGGCGGATTTTTCAGGAGTTTCAAGCATATTTAAGGGTGGTTTCGTGACCTATAGCTTGGAGGAAAAATCAAAGATGTTGGATATTCCTGTCAAGGATTTGGAAGAATATGGTGTTGTGTCTGAATTTACAGCTCAGAAGATGGCTGAGCAGGCACGAAGTAAGACCCAGTCTGATTTTGGTATTAGCTTGACTGGAGTAGCAGGGCCAGACAGTCTAGAAGGGCATCCAGCTGGGACAGTCTTCATAGGATTGGCTCAAGAGAAAGGAACTGAGGTTATCAAGGTGAATATTGGAGGTAGAAGCCGAGCAGATGTACGTCACATTGCGGTTATGCATGCCTTTAACCTAGTTCGCAAGGCTTTATTAAGTGACTAACTTTTGATATAATAGTAGATAGGTCTAAGGACTATTAGAATGTAGGAGAATAGAATGGCGAAAAAACCAAAAAAATTAGATGAAATTTCAAAAAAATTCGGGGCAGAACGTGAAAAAGCCTTGAATGATGCTCTTAAATTGATTGAGAAAGACTTTGGTAAGGGTTCAATCATGCGTTTGGGTGAACGTGCAGAGCAAAAGGTACAAGTGATGAGCTCAGGTTCCTTGGCTCTCGATATTGCCCTTGGTTCAGGTGGTTATCCTAAGGGACGTATCATCGAAATCTATGGGCCAGAGTCATCTGGTAAGACAACAGTTGCCCTTCATGCAGTCGCGCAAGCGCAAAAAGAAGGTGGGATTGCAGCCTTTATCGATGCGGAGCATGCCCTTGATCCAGCTTATGCTGCGGCTCTTGGGGTCAATATTGACGAATTGCTCTTGTCTCAACCAGACTCAGGAGAGCAAGGGCTTGAAATTGCAGGAAAATTGATTGACTCAGGTGCTGTGGACCTTGTCGTAGTCGACTCAGTTGCGGCCCTTGTCCCTCGTGCGGAAATTGATGGTGATATCGGAGACAGCCACGTTGGTTTGCAGGCTCGTATGATGAGTCAGGCCATGCGTAAACTTGGTGCTTCTATCAATAAAACTAAAACAATTGCCATCTTTATCAACCAATTGCGTGAAAAAGTTGGGGTCATGTTTGGAAATCCAGAAACAACTCCTGGTGGACGTGCTCTGAAATTCTACGCTTCAGTGCGTTTGGATGTTCGTGGAAGCACACAAATCAAGGGAACTGGTGACCAAAAAGACACCAACGTCGGTAAAGAAACCAAGATCAAGGTCGTGAAAAACAAGGTGGCTCCACCATTTAAAGAAGCCTTCGTTGAAATCATGTACGGAGAAGGAATTTCTAAGACCGGTGAGCTTTTGAAGGTTGCAAGCGATTTGGATATCATCAAAAAAGCAGGGGCTTGGTATTCTTATAAGGATGAGAAAATCGGGCAAGGTTCTGAAAATGCTAAGAAATACTTGGCAGATAACCCAGAAGTCTTTGATGAGATTGATCATCAAGTCCGTGTTCAATTTGGTTTGATTGATGGAGAAGAAGCTTCTGTAGAAGGTGTTGAAACTAAAAAAGATGACGTAGTTCAAGCAGATTCTGTGAATGAAGAAGTGACACTTGACCTAGGCGACGAGCTTGAAATCGAAATTGAAGAATAAGCTGTTAAAGTAGTGGAGAAATCCACTGCTTTTTTGATTCTTTGTTCAAGTTTTCAGATCATCTATAGTTTGCTGTTTCTTGTCGCTCCTTTCGAAAGCTGATATAATAGCCTTATGAATAAAAAACGAACAGTGGACCTGATACATGGTCCGATTCTTCCCTCGCTCTTAAGCTTCGCCTTCCCAATCTTGCTATCAAATATTTTTCAACAGCTCTATAATACTGCTGATGTCTTGATTGTTGGGCGTTTTCTTGGTCAAGAATCCTTGGCTGCAGTAGGAGCGACGACAGCAATTTTTGACTTGATTGTAGGATTTACTCTTGGTGTTGGTAATGGCATGGGAATTGTCATTGCCCGTTATTACGGGGCTCGGAATTTTATAAAAATTAAGGAAGCAGTAGCAGCCACCTGGATTTTAGGTGCTCTTTTGAGTGTTGTAGTTATGCTGCTGGGCTTTCTTGGTTTGTATCCTCTCTTGCAATACCTAGATACTCCTGCAGAAATCCTTCCTCAGTCTTATCAATATATTTCTATGATTGTAACCTGTGTTGGTGTCAGCTTTGCTTATAATCTTTTTGCAGGCTTGTTGCGGTCTATTGGGGACAGTCTGGCTGCGCTTGGTTTTTTGATTTTCTCTGCTCTGGTCAATGTGGTTCTGGATCTCTATTTTATTACGCAATTGCATCTTGGAGTTCAATCGGCGGGACTTGCTACCATCATTTCGCAGGGTTTATCAGCGGTTCTTTGCTTTTATTATATCCGTAAGAGTGTGCCTGAGCTACTCCCTCAACTCAAGCATTTCAAATGGGACAAGGCCTTATACGCCGATCTCTTGGAGCAAGGTTTGGCTATGGGCTTGATGAGTTCAATTGTGTCCATTGGTAGTGTGATTTTACAGTCTTCTGTTAATACCTTTGGAGCCGTGATTATTAGTGCTCAAACAGCAGCTCGACGCATTATGGCCTTCGCCCTTCTTCCCATGACCGCTATTTCTGCATCAATGACGACCTTTGCTTCTCAGAATTTAGGTGCTAAGCGCCCAGACCGCATTGTTCAAGGCCTTCGAATCGGCAGTCGTTTAAGTATATCCTGGGCAGTTTTTGTTTGTGTCTTCCTCTTTTTTGCCAGTCCAGCCTTGGTTTCCTTCTTGGCTAGTTCGACGGATAGCTACTTGGTAGAAAATGGAAGTCTCTATCTGCAAATCAGCTCAGCTTTTTATCCTATTTTGAGTCTCTTATTGATTTATCGCAATTGTTTGCAGGGCTTGGGGCAAAAGGTCCTTCCTCTGGTTTCTAGCTTTATAGAACTAATCGGGAAAATCGCTTTTGTGGTCTTGATTATCCCTTGGGCGGGCTATAAGGGAGTTATCCTTTGTGAACCCCTTATCTGGGTTGCCATGACCATCCAACTGTACTTTTCACTCTTCCGTCATCCTTTGGTAAAAGAAGGCAAGGCCATCTTGACAACAAAAGTGTCATCATAGCTCGATTTACTGAATAAAATCTATTTCCTCTAGTGAAAATCGAAAAAACTTGTGTTATAATAAGAAAGATTAAAATGTGAAAAAAGGAGATTCCTAATGGGACGTAAATGGGCCAATATCGTAGCCAAGAAAACGGCTAAAGATGGAGCTAACTCTAAAGTATATGCAAAATTTGGTGTAGAAATCTATGTAGCAGCTAAAAAAGGTGATCCAGACCCAGAATCAAACACTGCTTTGAAATTCGTTATCGACCGTGCTAAACAAGCACAAGTACCAAAACACGTTATCGATAAAGCTTTAGACAAGGCTAAAGGAAACACAGACGAAACCTTTACAGAAGGACGTTACGAAGGTTTTGGACCAAATGGTTCTATGCTGATTGTTGATACTTTGACTTCAAATGTCAACCGTACAGCGGCTAATGTTCGTGCAGCTTTTGGTAAAAATGGCGGAAACATGGGTGCTTCAGGTTCGGTTTCATATCTCTTCGATAACAAGGGTGTTATTGTATTTGCAGGTGAAGATGCCGATGCAGTCTTTGAGCAATTGCTTGAAGCAGATGTTGATGTGGATGATGTAGAAGCAGAAGAAGGAACAATCACTGTTTACACAGCTCCAACAGACCTTCACAAGGCTATTGTTGCCCTTCGTGAGTCAGGTGTCGAAGAATTCCAAGTGACAGAATTGGAAATGATTCCTCAGTCAGAAGTAGAATTGTCAGGGGATGACCTTGAAACCTTTGAAAAACTTTACAGCGTTCTTGAAGACGACGAAGACGTACAAAAGATCTACACAAACGTAGACGGGTTCTAATTTAACCTAGAGAACATGATCCTAAGTGAAAAAATCACTTAGGATTTTTTGAATCAAGAAAATAGTTCTCATGGAAACTTTTTTCTTGACATCTCTTTTCAAAGTGGTAAAATAGTTCTCATGGAAACTTATTTAGTTCTCAGGAGAACCAAATGTGATAGTTAGAAAGGAGTTAGTATGGATAAACCGATGTTAGTCTTTAAGCGTTTTGGTCATCAGATTCACCTGATGGTGCAAAAGGAAGCCAAACGTTGTGGCATTGAATTTATGGGTGGACCCCAAGGTCAGGTGTTGCGTTTTTTGGATAGCCGTGGGGAAAACCAAGACTTGGTTTTGATTAAAGATATTGAGAAGGAACTCAATATTAGCAAGTCTGTTGCTAGTAATCTAGTTAAGCGTATGGTGCAAAATGGTTTGGTGGAATTGGAGGCGAGTACTGTCGATAAGCGGGCTAAGTTTGTTCGACTGACAGACAAATCGCGTTCTCAAATGCAAGAGATCAAGTCTTTTTTTAAACGCATAGACAAGCAGTTGTTGGCAGATGTAGATGAAGGTGAATTACTGATTTTTGAGAAAGTCCTCAGTCAACTGCAGGAAAATATCAAGAGAATAGGAGGAGAGAATGAAGAAATTAGCCAAACGAATTAGTAGAAAAGAATGGGGGATGATTTTACTAGCCATTCTCTTTACTTGCTTTTCGGTCTATCTAGAGTTGGAAGTGCCGACCTATATCTCGAAAATTACGGATTTGCTAGGTAGTCAAGGAACTAATTTAGATGAGTTGTGGCAGCCGGCAAGCATGATGGTGGGAATGTCCTTTCTTGCCTTCTTGTCCGTAGTTGCAGTCGGATTTTTTGCATCCCGAGTGGCGGCTTCTTATACTAGTAGGCTGAGAAGTGATATTTTTAACCGAGTTTTGGATTACTCGCAGACAGAGATTAAGAAATTCTCTATTCCCAGTCTTTTAACTCGTACCACCAATGACATTACTCAAGTTCAAATGTTGATTACCATGGGCTTGCAAGTAGTTACGCGTGGTCCGATTATGGCTATCTGGGCTATCGGGAAGATTTTAGGCCATTCAGAATACTGGCTCTGGGCCGTACTTGTGGCAGTGATTGTCAACGTCCTGATGACGACTGTTTTGATGACGCTAGCCTTTCCAAAACAGTCCTTGATTCAGGGGTTGACAGATAAACTGAACAGTATCACTCGTGAGAGTTTAACAGGTATTCGTGTCGTTCGCGCCTACAATGCTGAAGAATACCAAAATGAAAAATTTGCATCAGCAAATGATGAATTGACACGCTTGAATTTGTTTGTCAACCGTCTTATGGCTATTTTGAACCCTATCATGATGGGGATTTCAAGTGGTTTGAGTGTGGCGATTTACTGGATTGGGGCCTATGTGATTAACGACGCTGCTGCGACAGCACGTCTGCCTCTCTTTAGTGACATGATTGTTTTCATGTCTTATGCCATGCAAGTTGTCATGGGCTTCCTTCTCATGGGAGCACTCTTCATCGTTCTTCCCCGAACTATGGTCTCTGCTAAGCGGATTAATCAAGTTTTAGATTTGCATTCTTCTATCCAAAACCCTGCTCAAGTGCAGCTGGCTGATGAAAACCTCAAAGGTCAGGTCGAGTTTAAGGATGTGACCTTCCGCTATGCGACAAATTCGGAGGCGGTTATTGAGCATGTTAGCTTTAGAGCAGAAGCTGGTCAAACAGTGGCCTTTATTGGGTCAACAGGTTCTGGTAAATCAACTCTGGTCAATCTGATTCCACGTTTCTACGACGTGTCAGCAGGAGAAATTCTGGTAGATGGTGTCAATGTTCAAGACTATGACTTGAAAGATTTGCGCAACAAGGTTGGTTATATTCCTCAGAAAGCAGTTCTCTTTTCAGGGGATGTCAAGGGCAATTTGGACTTTGGACACAGTCAAGAAACACCACTTAGTGAACAGGCTATGTGGCAGGCTTTGGAGTTGGCCCAGTCTAAGAACTTTATCGAAGACAAGGAAGCGGGCTTAGCGTCAGAAGTGGCCCAAGGAGGAACCAACTTCTCAGGTGGTCAAAGACAGCGTCTGGCCATTGCGCGTGCCTTAGCTCGGAAGCCAGAAATCCTCATCTTTGATGACTCCTTCTCAGCCTTGGATTACAAGACAGACCGTATCCTACGCCAAGAGTTAGCAGAGAAAACCAAGTCTATGACCAAGCTCATTGTCGCACAGCGTATTTCAACGATTATGGATGCAGATTTGATTTTGGTCTTGGATCAAGGGAAAGTCGTGGGACAAGGCACCCACAAGGAACTTCTAGCTAATAACGAAGTTTACCAAGAAATTGCCTATTCACAACTATCGAAGGAGGAATTGGAACATGGAAAATAAGAAAATGTCTCTTTGGAAACAGAGTAAACCCTATCTTGCAGGCCTCCAGTTTGCTCTTCTGATAGCCTTTCTAGCAACAATCGTATCCAATATCATTACTGTATATGGTCCAACCCGCATCAAGGAAATGACCAATATCATTGCCAGTGGTTTGGAAACAAGTGTGGATGTCGCGGCGGTTGCAGCTATTGGTGGTTTTTTGGCCGTGATTTATGTGATCGGACTTCTATCAAATTATTTACAGGCATTTCTGTTTACAACAGCTATTCAACGTTTTTCAGAGCGTTTGAGAAGAGCCATTGCAGAGAAAATCAATAGCCTACCATTGGGATATTTTGATGGACACTCTCAGGGGGATACTTTGTCTCGTGTAACCAATGATGTTGATACTGCAGCCCAGTCCCTCAATCAAAGTTTGGGAACAGTTCTTTCATCCACTTTACTGGTCGTGGCAGTCTTGGTGACCATGTTTGGGATGAACTGGATTTTAGCCTTGGTGACGGTTGTGTCAACTCTTGTTGGCTTTGCCTTCGTATCCGTCTTTATGGGCAAATCGCAGGGCTTCTTTAAGAGTCAGCAACAGGATTTGGCAGCTGTCAATGGTTATGTGGAGGAAATGTACTCTGGCCATAATGTAGTGACTAGTTACAATGCTATCGAGAGCACGAAAGAAGAGTTTGCGAAATTAAACCATCGTCTGTATGACAGTATCTGGAAGTCTCAGTTTATTTCAGGGATTATGATGCCGATTATGATGTTTATTGGGAACTTTAGCTATGCCTTGGTGATTATTGTTGGTGCAGCCTTGGCCTTAAATGGGCACATCAGTATCGGGATTATCGTTGCCTTTATGGCCTACGTTCGTATCTTTTCTCAGCCTCTTTCACAAATCGCCCAAGGGATTACTAGTTTGCAGCAGGCTAGTGCAGCCATGGGACGTGTCTTCGAATTTCTAGCTGAAGAGGAGATGGAAGATGAATCCCATAAAGCAAGACAATTGAGCGATATGAAAGGTCAAGTGGTCTTTGATCGAGTTTCCTTTGGTTACACACCAGAGCGAACTATTATCCATGACTTTTCTGCGACAGCTCATGCAGGTCAAAAGGTTGCCATTGTCGGACCGACCGGAGCTGGGAAGACAACCATTGTCAATCTTTTGATGAAGTTCTATGAGATTGATAAGGGAAGTATCCGTATCGATGGTGTAGATACCAAAGAGATGAAGCGTTCGGAAGTACACGATGCCTTTTCAATGGTCTTGCAGGATACTTGGCTCTTTGAAGGGACCATTCGCGACAATCTCATCTATAACCAAGAGGGTATTAGTGATGAGCGCGTGATCGAAGCCAGCAAGGCTGTAGGGATTCACCACTTTATTATGACCCTACCAGATGGTTACGATACCATCTTGGATGATACAGTGACCTTGTCTGTCGGACAAAAACAACTCTTGACCATTGCTCGTGCTTTGCTGAAAGATGCGCCACTCCTAATCCTAGATGAAGCGACTTCTTCTGTTGATACCCGTACAGAGGAATTGATTCAGAAAGCTATGGATCGTTTGATGGAGGGCAGAACTTCCTTTGTCATCGCCCACCGCTTGTCTACTATCCGAAATGCTGATCTGATTCTGGTCATGAAAGATGGCAATATCATCGAGCAAGGCAATCATGATGAGCTAATGGCGCAAGCTGGTTTCTACGCTGATCTCTACAACAGTCAATTTACAGAAGACGAAGCAGAAGAATAAATCTAAAGAAGGCTTGACGGCCTTCTTTTTCTGCACTATACTAGAAGACAAGTGCTTCCCTATAAGCAAAATTTGAGTAAGTGATGAGAAAATATATGAAAAATTATCAAGAATGGTATGGCCACGTTGCTAGTAACATTAAAAATAAGCCCTTTCTTCTGAGCCTGTTAAGAACTTTCAATCGCTTCATGACGGCAGTTATGCCTATGATTTATCTAACCTTGTTAGCCACTACCTACTTCCAAGAAGGACGTGGTAAACAGATCTTGATCTATGTGTGTATCCCTGCGTCAGGCTTTGTGATTTTGTCCTTTCTTCGTAAGAAAATCAATGCCCCTAGGCCTTATGAGGAATGGGATATTAAACCCTTGCTTGACAGAGATAGTCCTGGTCAGTCAATGCCCAGTCGTCATGTCTTTTCAGCAACCATTATCTCCATGGCTTGCTTACATGCTAGTTTATCTGTAGGGGTTATCTTATTGGTCTTGTCAGCCCTCCTCGGTCTAGTGAGAGTCTCAGGTGGCGTGCATTATCCCAAGGATGTAGTAGTTGGTTATATTTGTGGTCTTGCGTGGGGTGTGCTTTTCTTTCTATTTTGAATTGTAAGTTAAGGTGGTCCTAGAACCACTTACGGGTCTAAAGTAACCACTTGCTTTTTTGCTCTTGTTTTCTTATTTTGGCTTTGATATAGTAGAGTCAGAAAGGAGATGGAATGAAGTTACGAATCGAAATTGACAGCAATTTAGAGGAAACTGAAATTGTCATCAAGGCAGCGGCTTTGACAGATGAGATTGCGGATTTACAGCGCCTCTTGCACGAATCTAAGTCTCCTAGGTTGATTTTTTACAAGGGGACGGGTGAATATTATCTGGACTTGTCGGAAATTCTTTTCTTTGAGACGGAAGGTAGCAAGATTTATGCCCATACCCATAAAGATGCCTACGAGGTTCGGCTTAAACTCTATGAGTTGGAGTCTATCCTGCCCCGTTATTTCAGTCGAGTATCCAAGTCGACCATTACTAATATTCGGCAAATCTATTCGGTGGACAAGTCCTTTTCAGGAACGGGCACCATTTCCTTTTATCAGACCCACAAGGAGGTTCATGTCTCACGACATTACCAATCCCTCCTAAAAGAAAATCTAAGAAACATGAGGTAAGAACATGAAAAAGAAAGCATTTGGTATTGTGTTGCTAGTATTGGCAGCTTTAGTATTATTGCAAGGAAATTTTGGAATCCCTTCTCTAGGAGGGCACATTTGGCCTTTGATTGGTATTGGATTTTTTACCTACCAATCAGTTGAGGCTTTGCTTCGTCGTCATCTGACTTCAGCAGTTTTTACAGCTCTAGTAGCAGTAATGATTGCTAACCACTTTTATGATATTTTACCGATTCCCAATCAATCACTGTTCTGGGCCAGTATTCTAATTGTTCTTGGAGTTAATTATTTGACTCACTCTAACAGAACATGGAATGGTAAGAAATGGTGGTATGACGGTGAAAAGACCATTATGACAGACAAGGAAGTCGCTTTTGGAAGTGGGACTTTCTATAAACAAGATCAAGATCTTGTAGACGACCAAGTAGAAGTTGCTTTTGGAAATGCAAAAATCTACTATGACAATGCAGAGATGTTAGGAGATAGCGCAACCTTGAAGATAGAAGTCGGATTTGGGAATGCAGTTATCTACGTGCCTCAACACTGGAGAGTAGATCTAAAAGTAGAGACTTTTTGTGGAGCAGCCAAGGCAGATGCCCCTCTAGCCCCAACTAGCAAAACTTTGATTATCCGTGGAGACGTTGCTTTTGGGAAGTTGGGGATTGTCTACGTTAAATAAAAAAATCTTCCAATTCCCTTGCAAAAATGAAGAAAGTGTGATAACATAGTACGGTATGTGGTGCTAGCACATCCGCTATATTAGATCTAATAGGAGGAAAACACAAATGGCTAAAGTATGTTACTTTACAGGTCGTAAGACTGTATCAGGAAACAACCGTTCACACGCGATGAACCAAACAAAACGTGCCGTAAAACCAAACCTTCAAAAAGTTACTGTTCTTATCGATGGTAAACCTAAAAAAGTTTGGGCTTCAGCTCGTGCTTTGAAATCAGGTAAAGTTGAACGCGTTTAATAATAAAAGTAAGGAGACCTTAGGGTCTTTTTTCTTTTACTGTAGATATAAAATCATTTGAAAAATAGAGTAAATATCCGCTGATACAGTATTCTGCTTTTACACTTGGGCTGAAATATGATAAAATAGAGTATCAACTAGTTGAGGTAAAAAGGATGACTGTAAAAATTAATACAAAAGATGGTCAAATCGAACTAACAGATGAAGTGATTGCAACCGTCGTAGGTGGAGCAGCAACTGAGATTTTTGGTGTGGTCGGTATGGCTAGTAAAAATGCCCTCAAAGATAATTTCCAAGCCCTTCTAGGTAAGGAAAATTATTCCAAAGGTGTCGTCGTAAAAGCGGCCGAAGATGGCAGTATTGCAGTTGATGTATATACCGTGTTGAGCTACGGAACAAAGATTAGCGAAGTGTCAAAAAACATTCAAGAGCGTGTTCGTTTTAGTTTGGAAAACCAACTTGGAATTACTGCTCAGACTGTAAATGTCTACATTCAAAATATCAAAGTTGTAGGAGAATAACCGTGTCAAAAATTACTACTAGCTTATTTCAAGAAATGGTGCAGGCTGCATCAACTCGCTTGAATAAGCAAGCTGAATATGTCAATTCATTAAACGTCTTTCCCGTTCCAGATGGAGATACTGGAACAAACATGGGAATGACCATTGAAAATGGTGCTAAAGAAGTTGCAGATAAGCCAGCTTCTACAGTTGGCGAGGTAGCGAGCATTCTTGCCAAAGGTCTTTTGATGGGTGCGCGTGGAAACTCAGGAGTTATTACGTCTCAGCTTTTCCGTGGATTTTCACAAGCCATCAAGGATAAAGACGAGTTAACAGGTCAAGACTTGGCCCTTGCCTTCCAATCAGGTGTGGAAGTTGCTTATAAGGCAGTGATGAAGCCAGTTGAAGGAACGATTTTGACAGTTTCTCGTGGGGCTGCTATCGGTGCTAAGAAAAAGGCTGAGCAGACAGATGATGCTGTTGAAGTCATGCGCGCAGCCTTGGAAGGTGCTAAAACAGCTCTAGCTAAAACGCCAGACATGCTTCCAGTATTGAAAGAAGTTGGCGTTGTGGACTCAGGTGGTCAAGGACTGGTCTTCATCTACGAAGGTTTCCTTTCAGCCCTTACTGGTGAATATATTGCATCTGAGGACTTTGTAGCGACTCCTGCCAACATGAGTGAGATGATCAATGCAGAGCATCATAAGTCTGTGGCTGGTCACGTAGCGACTGAGGACATCACCTTTGGCTACTGTACTGAAATCATGGTAGCTCTTAAGCAAGGTCCAACCTATGCCAAAGATTTTGACTACGACGAATTCCGTAACTACTTGAATGAGCTTGGGGATTCTCTCCTTGTTGTCAATGATGATGAAATCGTCAAAGTCCATGTCCATACAGAAGATCCAGGTCTTGTTATGCAAGAAGGTCTCAAATATGGTAGCTTGGTCAAGGTAAAAGTTGACAATATGCGTAACCAACACGAAGCGCAGGTTGAGAAAGAAGCTGCTCAAGTTAGCAAACCAGCTGAAGAAAAAGAGTATGCTTTGATTGCTGTGGTGGCTGGTAAAGGTCTAGCAGATATCTTCCGTTCTCAAGGTGTGGATTATGTTATCGAGGGCGGTCAAACCATGAACCCTTCAACAGAAGACTTTATCAAGGCTGTTGAACAGGTTAACGCTCGTAACATCATCTTCCTGCCAAACAACAAAAACATCTTCATGGCAGCTCAATCTGCAGCAGAAGTTTTGGAACAACCAGCAGTAGTGGTGGAAGCTCGTACTTTGCCACAAGGTTTGACAAGTCTTCTCGCCTTTGATCCAAGTAAGTCCATCGAAGAAAACCAAGAGCGTATGACTGCTGCTCTTAGCGATGTCGTTAGTGGAAGCGTCACAACAGCTGTGCGTGATACAACCATTGATGGCTTAGAAATCCATGAAAACGATAATCTAGGTATGGTGGATGGGAAAATCCTCGTGTCAAACCCTGATATGCACCAAACCTTGATAGAAACCTTGAAACATATGTTGGATGAAGATAGTGAAATTGTAACCTTCTATGTCGGTGAAGACGGAAGCGAAGAACTTGCCAATGAAATTGCCCAAGAAATCACAGAAGAATTCGAAGATGTTGAAGTCGAGATTCATCAAGGTCAACAACCTGTTTACCCATACCTATTCAGTGTGGAATAAGATTAATGAAGAACTGAGAAATCAGTTCTTTTTTCTTTTTTAGTAAATGAAATCGGTATCTTTTTAATAAAAACAAAAATAACATTCATAAATAAACGTTAAAATAGAAAATTCAGAAAATTTCTTCTTTTCTCTTGAAAAATTTTGAAAAAATGGTATGATAGTAACAAGTTATTTTTAAGAGAAGAGAAAGGGGAACAATGGAGAAAATCAGTTTAGAATCTCCTAAGACGGGGTCGGACCTAGTTTTGGAAACACTTCGTGATTTAGGAATTGATACCATCTTTGGTTATCCTGGTGGTGCAGTCTTGCCTTTTTATGATGCGATATATAATTTTAAAGGCATTCGCCACATTCTAGGACGCCATGAGCAAGGTTGTCTGCATGAAGCTGAAGGTTATGCCAAATCAACTGGAAAGTTGGGTGTTGCCGTCGTCACTAGCGGACCGGGAGCAACAAATGCCATTACAGGGATTGCGGATGCCATGAGCGACAGTGTTCCCCTTTTGGTCTTTACAGGACAGGTTGCGCGAGCAGGGATTGGGAAGGATGCCTTTCAGGAGGCAGACATCGTGGGAATTACCATGCCAATCACTAAGTACAATTACCAAGTTCGTGAGACGGCAGATATTCCGCGTATCATTACGGAAGCTGTCCATATCGCAACTACAGGTCGACCAGGGCCAGTCGTCATTGACCTACCTAAAGACGTATCTGCTTTGGAAACAGATTTCATTTATTCACCAGAAGTGAACCTACCAAGCTATCAGCCGACTCTTGAGCCGAATGATATGCAAATCAAGAAAATCTTGAAGCAATTATCCAAGGCTAAAAAGCCAGTCTTGCTAGCTGGTGGTGGAATTAGTTATGCTGAAGCTGCTGCAGAATTAAATGAATTTGCAGAGCGCTATCAAATTCCAGTGGTAACCAGTCTTTTGGGGCAAGGTACGATTGCAACGACTCATCCACTCTTCCTTGGAATGGGAGGTATGCACGGATCTTTCGCAGCTAATATTGCCATGACGGAAGCTGACTTTATGATTAGTATTGGTTGCCGTTTCGATGACCGCTTGACAGGAAATCCTAAGACCTTCGCTAAGAATGCCAAGGTTGCTCACATTGATATTGACCCAGCTGAGATTGGCAAGATTATCAGTGCAGATATTCCTGTAGTTGGAGATGCTAAGAAAGCCTTGCAAATGTTACTAGCAGAACCGACAGTTCATAACAATACTGAGAAATGGATTGAGAAAGTTACTAAAGACAAGAACCGTGTTCGTTCTTATGACAAGAAAGAGCGTGTGGTTCAACCGCAAGCCGTTATTGAACGCATTGGTGAATTGACGAATGGAGATGCCATTGTGGTAACAGACGTTGGTCAACACCAAATGTGGACAGCCCAGTATTATCCCTACCAAAATGAACGTCAGTTAGTGACTTCAGGTGGTTTGGGAACCATGGGATTTGGAATTCCAGCAGCAATTGGAGCTAAAATTGCTAACCCAGATAAGGAAGTAGTCTTGTTTGTTGGGGATGGTGGTTTCCAAATGACTAACCAGGAATTGGCTATTTTGAACATTTACAAGGTGCCAATCAAGGTGGTTATGCTGAACAACCACTCACTTGGAATGGTTCGCCAATGGCAGGAATCCTTCTATGAAGGTAGAACGTCAGAGTCAGTCTTTGATACCCTTCCTGATTTCCAATTGATGGCACAAGCTTATGGCATTAAAAACTATAAGTTTGACAATCCTGAGACCTTGGCTCAAGACCTTGAAGTCATCACTGAGAATGTTCCTATGCTAATCGAGGTAGATATTTCTCGTAAGGAACAGGTGTTACCAATGGTACCAGCTGGTAAGAGTAATCATGAGATGTTGGGGGTGAAGTTCCATGCGTAGAATGTTAACAGCAAAACTACAAAATCGTTCAGGAGTCCTCAATCGCTTTACCGGTGTCCTGTCTCGTCGTCAGGTTAATATCGAAAGCATCTCTGTTGGAGCAACAGAAGATCCGAATGTATCGCGGATCACCATTATTATTGATGTAGCTTCACATGATGAAGTGGAGCAAATTATCAAGCAACTCAATCGTCAGATTGATGTGATTCGCATTCGTGATATCACAGACAAGCCTCATTTGGAGCGCGAGGTGATTTTGGTTAAGATGTCAGCGCCAGCTGAGAAGCGAGCTGAGATTCTAGCAATTATTCAACCTTTCCGTGCAACAGTGGTAGACGTAGCGCCAAGCTCGATTACCATTCAAATGACTGGAAATGCTGAAAAGAGTGAAGCTCTATTGCGAGTCATTCGACCGTACGGTATTCGCAATATTGCTCGAACGGGTGCCACTGGATTTACCCGCGATTAATACTCTTCGAAAATCTCTTCAAATCACGTCAGCTTTGCCTTGCCGTACTCAAGTACAGCCTGCGGCTAGCTTCCTAATTTGCTCTTTGATTTTCATTGAGTATAAAAATATTTTAAATTTGTTAAACCAGCCTAAAAGGCAATAAATAATAGAAAAGAGAGAAAAACTATGGCAGTTCAAATGGAATATGAAAAAGATGTTAAAGTAGCAGCACTTGACGGTAAAAAAATCGCCGTTATCGGTTATGGTTCACAAGGACATGCGCATGCTCAAAACTTGCGTGACTCAGGTCGTGATGTCATCATCGGTGTACGTCCAGGTAAATCTTTTGACAAAGCAAAAGAAGATGGATTTGACACTTACACAGTAGCAGAAGCAACTAAATTGGCTGACGTTATCATGATTTTGGCACCAGACGAAATCCAACAAGAATTGTACGAAGCAGAAATCGCTCCAAACTTGGAAGCTGGAAATGCAGTTGGATTTGCTCATGGTTTCAATATCCACTTTGAGTTTATCAAAGTTCCTGCGGATGTAGATGTCTTTATGTGTGCTCCTAAAGGACCAGGACACTTGGTACGTCGTACTTATGAAGAAGGATTTGGTGTTCCAGCTCTTTACGCAGTATATCAAGATGCAACAGGAAATGCTAAAAACATTGCTATGGACTGGTGTAAAGGTGTTGGAGCAGCTCGTGTAGGTCTTCTTGAAACAACTTACAAAGAAGAAACTGAAGAAGATTTGTTTGGTGAACAAGCTGTACTTTGTGGTGGTTTGACTGCCCTTATCGAAGCAGGTTTCGAAGTCTTGACAGAAGCAGGTTACGCTCCAGAATTGGCTTACTTTGAAGTTCTTCACGAAATGAAATTGATCGTCGACTTGATCTACGAAGGTGGATTCAAGAAAATGCGTCAATCAATTTCAAACACTGCTGAGTACGGTGACTATGTATCAGGTCCACGTGTAATTACTGAGCAAGTTAAAGAAAACATGAAAGCTGTTTTGGCAGACATCCAAAATGGTAAATTTGCAAATGACTTTGTAAATGACTATAAAGCTGGACGTCCAAAATTGACTGCTTACCGTGAACAAGCAGCTAACCTTGAAATTGAAAAAGTTGGTGCAGAATTGCGTAAAGCAATGCCATTCGTTGGTAAAAACGATGATGATGCATTCAAAATCTATAACTAATTTATAGAAATTAAGGTGAAGGCGAGTTGGGGGGACCTAACTCGCTTTTATAATCAATTCATCTCTGTTTTAGAGGATGGATTGTGATAGTATGAATAGTCTAGGAGAAAAAGATGTTAAGTTCAAAAGATATCATCAAGGCTCATAAAGTCTTGAACGGTGTGGTTGTGAATACACCACTGGATTATGACCATTATTTATCGGAGAAGTATGGTGCTAAGATTTATTTGAAAAAAGAAAATGCCCAACGTGTTCGCTCTTTTAAAATTCGTGGTGCCTATTATGCTATTTCTCAGCTCAGCAAGGAAGAGCGTGAGCGTGGGGTAGTCTGTGCCTCTGCGGGAAATCATGCGCAGGGAGTTGCCTATACTTGTAATGAGATGAAAATTCCTGCTACTATTTTTATGCCAATTACAACTCCGCAACAAAAGATTGGTCAAGTTCGCTTTTTTGGTGGGGATTTTGTAACCATTAAACTAGTTGGGGATACTTTTGATGCTTCAGCCAAAGCAGCTCAAGAATTTACAGTCTCTGAAAATCGTACCTTTATTGATCCCTTTGATGATGCCCATGTTCAAGCTGGTCAAGGGACAGTTGCTTATGAGATTTTAGAAGAAGCTCGAAAAGAATCAATTGATTTTGATGCTGTTTTGGTCCCTGTTGGCGGCGGTGGTCTCATTGCTGGGGTTTCTACCTATATCAAGGAAACAAGTCCAGAGATTGAAGTTATCGGAGTAGAGGCTAATGGAGCGCGTTCCATGAAGGCTGCCTTTGAAGCTGGTGGACCAGTCAAACTCAAAGAAATTGACAAATTTGCGGATGGGATTGCTGTGCAAAAGGTAGGTCAGTTGACCTATGAAGCAACTCGTCAACATGTTCAAACTTTGGTAGGTGTCGATGAGGGATTGATTTCTGAAACCTTGATTGACCTTTACTCTAAACAAGGGATTGTCGCAGAACCTGCTGGAGCGGCTAGTATCGCCTCTTTAGAGGTTTTAGCTGAATATATCAAGGGGAAAACTATTTGTTGTATCATTTCTGGAGGGAATAATGATATCAACCGTATGCCTGAAATGGAAGAGCGAGCCCTGATTTATGATGGAATTAAGCATTACTTTGTGGTTAATTTTCCACAGCGTCCGGGGGCTTTGCGTGAGTTTGTAAATGATATCTTGGGGCCAAATGATGATATCACACGTTTTGAGTATATCAAACGAGCTAGCAAGGGGACAGGCCCAGTATTGATTGGGATTGCCTTGGCAGATAAGCATGATTATGCAGGCTTGATTCGTCGAATGGAAGGTTTTGATCCAGCTTATATTAACTTAAATGGTAACGAAACGCTCTATAATATGCTTGTCTGAGGACTAATAAAAAAATATCATATTATTTGCACAATTGATGTATAGGTGCTATAATGAAGATGAAGAAAGGGGGCGATTCCTATGGACTTAGGAAATCGATTACGCTATTTCTATCATAACTCATTATAGTACCTATGTTTTTTGATTCAGTTTATAGTAAGGGAGTAAAATTACTTGTTATATGTAAGGAGTTTTTTGAAATCTACTATTTTATATATAGCTAATCTGAAATTTGGCTAAATATAATAGGAATTAGAAAAAATAATCAATTCTAATGAGATGCCTTATACTGAGATGGCTGAGAAGAGTGATGGGGTACTAAAAGCAGTAGAAAATGTTGAAAGATAGGATACAATTGTTTTCTGACTACTTATCTTTTAATGATGTAGGAGAAACAAAAGGAATCTTGATAAAGTAAATAAATAGTACCAGTTTAGCAAGTGAAAAGTGCTTATACAGACAGGAAGAAAGTCGCAGAAGGAGAAGAAAAAGAATAGTTAGAAATAGTCTGGAGAGAAAGTCTTCCGCTATTAGGAATGTCCTTTTAAAGTTGGATAAATAGAATAAAGTTGAAGATAAAACCTGTCTAACCTATCAAGAACTGGTATTTGAGAATATGAATATTCTTACAAATAAAAGAGTTAATAATGCAATTATTTTAAAGGCGTTTACTAATGGTTTATAGCAAGCAAAAACCTATATATTATCGGCTTTAATAAGATAGCAATAGAAATATAATTCATTATTTTATTGAATATATGTTTTTTTATTGACAAAAAGCATAAAAGCGTATACAATTAAATATCGTAAATAAGAAAATAGGAGAAAGACATGGCTAAGTCAAACTTTGAAAAAGTAGAATCAGTTGTTGGCTGGGTTCGTGATAAGAAAATCACAGGCTACCGTATCTCTAAAGAAACGAATGCGCGTGAAATGTCTATCATTGCTCTAGCGCAGGGGCGTGCAAAAGTTAAAAATATTTCGTTTGAAACGGCTCTAGGTTTAATTGATTTCTATGATAAAAATCATGAAAAATTTGAAGATTAATCTTTGGATAATGGTGGATTCTTGAATAGGGTCTGCCTTTTCATTTATAGGATAACAAAAAGACTGCACAAGGATGCAGCCTTTTCTTTTTATTTGAGATAGCGTTGAAGGAACTCTTTTGTACGATCTTCTTTAGGATTGGTAAAGAGGTCTTCTGGTTTGCCTTCTTCAGCAATCACACCCTTATCCATAAAGATAACACGGTGAGAGACGTCACGGGCGAATTCCATTTCGTGGGTTACGACAATCATAGTCAAGCCTTCCTGAGCCAGATCTTGCATGATTTTGAGGACTTCTCCAACCATTTCTGGATCGAGAGCTGATGTTGGTTCATCAAAGAGAATGGCGTCAGGATTCATTGAAAGGGCACGAGCGATGGCCACACGTTGTTTTTGACCACCTGAGAGTTGTTTTGGTTTGGCTTGCCAGTAGCGTTCCCCCATGCCGACCTTTTCTAGGTTTTCTTTGGCAATCTTTTCAGCTTCTGTACGTTCGCGTTTAAGGACAGTTGTCTGAGCGACAATTGTGTTTTCAAGCACGTTGAGATTTTCAAAGAGGTTAAAGGATTGGAAAACCATTCCCAACTTTTCACGGTATTGCGTGAGGTCATAGCCTTTTTCGAGGACGTTTTGTCCATGATAAAGGATTTGTCCATCAGTTGGCGTTTCAAGGAGGTTAATGGAGCGTAGGAAGGTTGATTTTCCGCTTCCAGAGCTTCCGATGATAGAGATGACCTCTCCCTTGTGGACAGTCAGAGAAATGTCTTTTAGCACTTCGTTTTGTCCATAGGATTTTTTGAGGTGTTTAATTTCAAGGATTGCTTGTGTCATTATTTCAAATCCTCCGTTTGCATTTGGTTAGCACCTGTAGTATAGGTATCCATGTCCATGCGGCGTTCGATGAAGCGTAGGATACGTGTTACGGTAAAGGTGAGGACAAAGTAAATCACGGCGATGATTGTAAATGTCTGGAAGTATTGATAGGTTTGCGTTGCCACGGTATTTCCTGAGAAATAAAGTTCGACAACAGAGATAACGTTCAATACAGATGTATCTTTGATATTGATGACAAATTCATTACCAGTTGCTGGTAGGATGTTACGGACTACTTGAGGGAGGACAATCTTACGCATGGTTTGGTTATGAGTCATACCAAGAGCAGTCGCAGCTTCAAATTGTCCCTTGTCAACTGCTAGGATACCACCACGGACGATTTCAGTCATGTAGGCACCGGTGTTGATTGAAACGATGAAGATAGCAGCTAGTGTGCGGTCAAGGTTGATCCCGAAAGCTTGGGCAGTTCCATAGTAGATAACCATCGATTGAACGATCATAGGTGTACCACGGAAAATTTCAATGTAGACATTGAGAATCCAGCCGACTAGTTTTTGTAGGCCGTAAATGGCTTTGTTTTCAGAGAGAGGAGCAGTACGGAAGACACCAATGGCAAGTCCAATAATGAGACCTATGATGGTTCCGACGATAGAGATTAAAAGAGTGATACCAGCACCACGCAAGAGTTGTTGCCAGTTTTCAGAAAGAATTTTAGCGACTTGGCTAAAGAAACTACTGCTAGTCTCTTCAGTTGTTGTAGCTTCGGCAGGTTGCTCTTTGATCATACGATCCATCAAGGCAACTTGGTCGTCTTTTGAAATGGTTTCAATGCTGGTATTGATTTGACTAATACGATTGTCATCTTTACGAAGTCCAATGGCAATAGCCGTATCTTCTTCCCCAGTTTTGAAACCTGGTTCTACTTGAACCATCTTGAACTTAGAGTTAGCAGCTTCAGCAGTCAGAGCTTCTGGTCGTTCAGAAACATAAGCATCGATAACACCAGCTTCAAGTGCTTGGCGCATTTGAGCGAAGTCTCCCATGGCAGTTTCTTTTTTAGCGCCTGGGATTTGACCAATCAAGTCATAAAGGTAGACACCTTGTTGAGAAGTGATTTTCGCACCGTTAAAGTCATCCAAAGATTTTGCGCTTGCATAAGTAGAATCTTTTTTGACAAGCAAAACTGGTTCGCTAGTGTAGTAACTGCTCGAAAAGGCAATTTCTTGTTTGCGTTCGGCAGTTGGACTCATACCTGCGATAATCATGTCAATCTTACCAGAAGTAAGGGCAGGGACTAGACCTTCCCACTTGGTTTTAACAACTAAAGGTTCTTTACCTAAGTCCTTAGCGATTTTCTTGGCGATTTGAACATCGTATCCGTTAGCATACTGGTTAGTCCCATCGATTTTGACAGCTCCATTGCTATCATCATCCTGGGTCCAGTTAAAGGGAGCATATGCTGCTTCCATTCCGATGCGTAAATATTCATCGGCTTGAGCAACATTGACAAGTCCCAGCATCAGCAAGAGACCTGTGAAAATAGATAAGTATATTTTTCTCATGATTTCTCCTATTTCTAATCTATTAAAAAATAACTGTCTCCTATTTTATCGAAAAAAACTCTATTTTTCAATATAGGTAAGCCCTTACTTGTGAAAAAATGATATAATGATAGCAAAGATAAAAAGGGGGCTTAGTTGATGAAAAAAACTTTTTTCTTACTGGTGTTAGGCTTGTTTTGTCTTCTGCCATTCTCTGTTTTTGCCATTGATTTCAAGATAAACTCTTATCAAGGTGATTTGTATATTCATGCAGACAATACAGCAGAATTTAGACAGAAGATAGTTTACCAGTTTGAGGAGGACTTTAAGGGTCAAATCGTGGGACTTGGACGTGCAGGCAAGATGCCTAGCGGATTTGACATTGACCCTCATCCAAAGGTTCAGGCTGCGAAAAATGGTGCTGAACTAACAGACGTTACTAGCGAAGTGATAGAAGGAGCAGATGGTTATACTGTTAAAGTTTATAATCCAGGTCAAGATGGTGACACAGTTGAAGTTGACCTCACCTGGAACTTAAAGAATTTGCTTTTCCTTTATGATGATATCGCTGAATTAAATTGGCAACCTCTGACAGATAGTTCAGGGGCTATTGGGAAGTTTGAATTTCATGTAAGGGGAGACAAGGGGGCTGAAAAACTCTTTTTCCATACAGGGAAACTTTTTAGAGAGGGAACGGTTGAAAAGAGTAACCTTGATTATACTATCCGTTTAGACAATCTTCCGGCTAAGCGTGGAGTTGAGTTACATGCCTATTGGCCTCGGGCCGATTTTGCTAATGCTACGGATCAGGGATTGAAAGGGAATCGTTTAGAAGAGTTTAATAAGATAGAAGACTCGATTGTTAAAGAAAAAGAGCAAAGTAAACAACTCGTTAATTGGGTCTTCCCTTCGATACTTTCTATCTCCTTGTTATTGAGTATTTGCTTTTATTTTATTTATAGAAGAAAGACCACTCCTTCGGTCAAATATGCCAAAAATCATCGTATCTATGAACCACCAATGGAATTAGAGCCTATGGTTTTATCAGAGGCAGTCTACTCGACCTCCTTGGAGGAAGTGAGTCCCTTGGTCAAGGGAGCTGGAAAATTCACCTTTGACCAACTTATTCAAGCTACCTTGCTAGATGTGATAGACCGTGGGAATGTCTCTATCATTTCAGAAGGAGATGCAGTTGGTTTGAGGCTAGTAAAAGAAGATGGTTTGTCAAGTTTTGAGAAAGACTGCCTAAATCTGGCCTTTTCAGGCAAAAAAGAAGAGATTCTTTCCAATTTGTTTGCGGATTACAAGGTATCTGATAGTCTTTATCGTAGAGCAAAAGTCTCTGATGAAAAACGGATTCAAGCAAAGGGGCGTCAGCTCAAATCTTCTTTTGAAGAAGTATTGAACCAGATGCAAGAAGGAGTGAGAAATCGGGTTACCTTCTGGGGGCTTCCGAATTACTATCGTCCTTTGACTGGTGGGGAAAAGGCCTTGCAAGTGGGTATGGGGGTCTTGACTATCTTGCCCCTATTTATTGGATTTGGTTTGTTCTTGTACAGTTTGGATGTTTATGGCTATCTTTACATTCCCTTGCCAATACTTGGTTTTCTAGGTTTGGTTTTGGCTGTTTTCTATTATTGGAAGCTTCGACTAGATAATCGTGATGGTGTCCTAAATGAAGCAGGAGCAGAAGTATACTATCTCTGGACCAGTTTTGAAAATATGTTGCGTGAGATTGCAAGATTGGATCAGGCTGAATTGGAAAGTATTGTGGTCTGGAATCGCCTCTTGGTCTATGCAACCTTATTTGGCTATGCGGACAAGGTCAGCCATTTGATGAAGGTTCATCATATCCAAGTGGAAAATCCAGATATCAATCTATATGTAGCTTATGGTTGGCATAGTATGTTTTATCATTCAAGCGCGCAAATGAGCCACTATGCCAGTGTCGCAAATACAGCAAGTACCTACTCCGTATCTTCTGGAAGTGGAAGTTCTGGCGGAGGCTTCTCTGGAGGCGGAGGCGGTGGCAGTATCGGCGCCTTTTAAAGAGAGCTATCACTGGCTGAAAAAATATGCTATAATGGAAGATAGAAAAAGGAGTAATCTATGTATCTTATTGAAATTTTAAAATCTATCTTCTTTGGGATTGTTGAAGGAATTACGGAATGGCTGCCGATTTCAAGTACAGGTCACTTGATTTTAGCAGAGGAATTTATCCAATACCAAAATCAAAATGAAGTCTTTATGTCCATGTTTAATGTCGTGATTCAGCTTGGTGCGATTTTGGCGGTTATGGTGATTTACTTTAATAAGCTCAATCCCTTTAAACCGGGTAAAGACAAGCAGGAAGTTCGTAAGACTTGGAGACTGTGGTTGAAGGTCTTGGTTGCCACTTTGCCTTTACTTGCCGTCTTTAAATTTGATGATTGGTTTGATACTCACTTCCATAATATGGTTTCAGTTGCTCTCATGTTGATTATCTATGGGATTGCCTTTATCTATTTGGAAAAGCGCAATAAAGCGCGTGCTATAGAGCCAAGTGTGACAGAGTTGGACAAGCTTCCTTATACGACAGCTTTCTATATCGGACTCTTCCAAGTTCTTGCCCTTTTACCAGGGACAAGCCGTTCTGGAGCAACGATTGTCGGTGGTTTGTTGAATGGAACTAGTCGTTCTGTTGTGACAGAATTTACCTTCTATCTTGGAATTCCTGTTATGTTTGGAGCCAGTGCCTTAAAGATTTTCAAATTTATAAAAGCAGGACAGCTCTTGAGTTTTGGGCAATTGTTTTTGCTCTTGGTCGCTATGGGAGTAGCTTTTGCAGTTAGCATGGTGGCTATTCGCTTCTTGACAAGCTATGTAAAAAAACACGACTTTACCCTTTTTGGTAAATACCGCATCGTACTTGGTAGCATCTTATTGCTTTATAGCTTTGTCCGTTTATTTGTATAAGAAAAACCTTGAAGGGGCAACTCTTCAAGGTTTTAAAATCCAGTCACGGTAATTCCCAACAGACGGACACCTCTTTCTTTCTCGCTTAACTCTTCATAGAGTTGCAGGGCTATTTGGCTTATCTGGCTAGCATCCTGTGTTTTTTGGGTCAGACTTTTTCGTTTAGTAAGAGTTGAAAAGTCCTCGTAGCGGATTTTCAAAATGACAATTTTTCCAGCTTTTTCTTGTTGACTGAGATTGAGAGCGACTCTTTCTGATAGGAGAGTCAGCTCTTTTTTGATGTCTTCTTCGGCACGGAGAATCTTTCCATAGGTTTTTTCCTTGCCGATTGATTTACGAATACGATTGGATTTGACGGGGGAATTGTGGATGCCTCGAGCCTTTCGATAAAGGTCATAGCCCAGTCTTCCAAAACGGTCTATTAGGGTCACTTCAGGAACTTCAAGTAGATCAGCGCCGGTAAAAACACCCATTTGATGAAGTCTTTCCACTGTCTTTTTTCCTACTCCATGAAACTTGGAAATATCCATTTGTTTTAGAAAGTCCTCAGCCTGGTCAGGTAGAATCACTGTCAGACCATGTGGTTTTTGATAATCACTAGCCATTTTAGCTAAGAATTTGTTGTAGGAAACGCCAGCAGAAGCAGTTAGATGGAGTTCTTGCCAAATATCCTCTTGAATGAGGCGAGCGATTTTGACTGCTGACTTGATACCGAGTTTATTTTCTGTTACATCCAAATAGGCTTCGTCAATGCTCATGGGTTCTATTAAATCTGTATAACGCTTAAAGATAGCTCGGATCTGGAGTCCCACAGATTTGTATTTCTCATAATTTCCTGAGATGAAGACGGCTTGGGGACAACGCTCATAGGCTTCCTTAGAGCTCATGGCTGAATGGACACCAAAAGCTCGCGCCTCATAGCTACAAGTGGAAACGACACCACGCCCACCTGTTTGCCGAGGGTCATTGCCGATAATGACAGGTTTTCCTCTGAGTTTAGGATTATCTCTGATTTCCACCGCAGCAAAAAAGGCATCCATGTCAATATGGATGATTTTTCTTGACAAATCATTTAACAAAGGAAAAATCAACATACCTAGCACCTTTTTACTACTTATTTTCTTTTATTATACCCTTTTTTCTGAAAAAAAGAAAAAAGGACTTTATTTTTTCAAAAATATAATACAGTTTGGGGCAAAATATAGACTGTTTTAGAAAAGAAAGTGTAAAAACAGGGATTTTTCGCTTGTTGAAATCGGTTACTGTATGGTATACTTGTCTCATGAATGTAACAGATGACTGTTACTAGAAAGAAAAAAGAGGACATTAACATGGTTGTTAAGACAGTTGTTGAAGCACAAGATATTTTTGATAAAGCTTGGGAAGGCTTCAAAGGCGTAGATTGGAAAGAAAAAGCAAGTGTATCACGCTTCGTACAAGCTAACTACACACCTTACGATGGAGACGAAAGCTTCCTTGCAGGACCAACAGAACGTTCACTTCACATCAAAAAAATTGTAGAAGAAACTAAGGCTCACTACGAAGAAACTCGTTTCCCAATGGACACTCGTCCAACATCTATTGCTGACATTCCAGCAGGATTTATCGATAAAGAAAATGAAGTTATCTTTGGTATCCAAAATGACGAACTCTTCAAATTGAACTTCATGCCAAAAGGTGGTATCCGTATGGCTGAAACTACTTTGAAAGAAAATGGATACGAACCAGATCCAGCTGTTCACGAAATCTTTACAAAATACGTAACAACAGTTAACGACGGTATCTTCCGTGCTTACACTTCAAACATCCGTCGCGCTCGTCACGCTCACACTGTAACTGGTCTTCCAGATGCATACTCACGCGGACGTATCATCGGTGTTTACGCACGTCTTGCTCTTTACGGTGCAGACTACTTGATGCAAGAAAAAGTAAACGACTGGAATGCAATCGAAGAAATCGATGAAGAAACAATCCGTCTTCGTGAAGAAATCAATCTTCAATACCAAGCATTGCAACAAGTTGTTCGCTTGGGTGACCTTTACGGAGTTGACGTTCGCAAACCAGCGATGAACGTTAAAGAAGCGATCCAATGGGTTAACATCGCCTTTATGTCTGTCTGCCGTGTTATCAACGGTGCTGCTACATCTCTAGGACGTGTGCCAATCGTATTGGACATCTTTGCAGAACGTGACCTTGCTCGTGGTACATTTACTGAATCAGAAATCCAAGAATTCGTTGATGATTTCGTTATGAAACTTCGTACAGTTAAATTTGCTCGTACAAAAGCTTACGACCAATTGTACTCAGGTGACCCAACATTCATCACAACTTCTATGGCTGGTATGGGTAACGACGGTCGTCACCGTGTTACTAAAATGGACTACCGTTTCTTGAACACTCTTGACAACATCGGTAACTCTCCAGAACCAAACTTGACAGTTCTTTGGACTGACAAATTGCCATACAACTTCCGTCGCTACTGTATGCACATGAGCCACAAACACTCTTCTATCCAATACGAAGGTGTAACAACAATGGCTAAAGATGGATATGGTGAAATGAGCTGTATCTCATGCTGTGTGTCTCCACTTGACCCAGAAAATGAAGAACAACGCCACAACATCCAGTACTTCGGTGCGCGTGTAAACGTATTGAAAGCCCTTCTTACTGGTTTGAACGGTGGTTACGACGATGTTCACAAAGACTACAAAGTATTTGACATTGAACCAATCCGTGATGAAGTTCTTGAATTCGAATCAGTTAAAGCTAACTTTGAAAAATCTCTTGACTGGTTGACTGACACTTACGTAGATGCTTTGAACATCATTCACTACATGACTGATAAATACAACTACGAAGCTGTTCAAATGGCCTTCTTGCCAACTAAACAACGTGCGAACATGGGATTCGGTATCTGTGGATTTGCTAACACTGTTGATACATTGTCAGCTATCAAATACGCTACAGTTAAACCAATCCGTGACGAAAATGGCTACATCTACGATTACGAAACAATCGGGGAATACCCACGTTGGGGTGAAGATGATCCTCGTTCAAACGAATTGGCAGAATGGTTGATCGAAGCTTACACAACTCGTCTACGTAGCCACAAACTTTACAAAGATGCAGAAGCTACAGTTTCACTTTTGACAATCACATCTAACGTTGCTTACTCTAAACAAACTGGTAACTCACCAGTTCACAAAGGTGTATACCTCAACGAAGATGGTTCTGTGAACTTGTCTAAACTTGAATTCTTCTCACCAGGTGCTAACCCATCTAATAAAGCTAAAGGTGGATGGTTGCAAAACTTGAACTCACTTTCTAGCCTTGACTTTAGTTACGCAGCTGACGGTATCTCATTGACTACACAAGTTTCACCTCGTGCTCTTGGTAAGACTCGTGATGAACAAGTTGATAACTTGGTAACAATCCTTGATGGTTACTTCGAAAACGGTGGACAACACGTTAACTTGAACGTTATGGACTTGAACGATGTTTACGAAAAGATTATGTCTGGTGAAGATGTTATCGTACGTATCTCTGGATACTGTGTAAACACTAAATACCTCACTCCAGAACAAAAAACTGAATTGACACAACGTGTCTTCCACGAAGTTCTTTCAATGGATGATGCCTTGGATGCGTTGAACTAATCAAGTTCTTGAATAATGAAATAAGGAACCCTCGGTCAGTCGACTGAGGGTTTTTGGGTAAAATCCCTTCAAAGCACGTCAGTTTTATCTGCAATCTCAAAGCGGTGCTTTGAGCAACCTGCGGCTAGCTTCCTAGTTTGCTTTTTGATTTTCATTGAGTATAAGTCAGGATCTGAAGTGTCTCGCTTGGTTTAAAAAGAGTCGGTTGAGTTTCGGTAAGTATTTGAAAATAAAAATACCACACTTTGTAGGTTTACAAGGTGTGGTTGTATTTTATCTCTTAGACCAAGTTCTCTTCATAAAGAGAAGTAGGATTGGGTAAATCTCCAAGCGCCCTGCAATCATTGCAAAGGAGAGGAGAATTTTTGAGATAGGACTAAAGATTGAGAAGCTAGAAGTGGTTCCTAGAATAGGTCCGATATTATTGAAACAGCTAAAGACAGCACTGGTTACAACCAGAAAATCATTGCTATCTAGGCTGACAATAAAGATAAGGGATAGCAAAATCATAGAATAGATGACAAAGTACTTGAGAATCTTATGCTGGGTATCTTTGTCAATCACCGTTTTATTAACATGGAGGGTCAAAACACGGTGGGGAGATAGGATTGACAAAATCTGATTTTTAGCAATTTTTGAAAGGATGAGGCCTCGAATAACCTTAAGTCCACCTGCGGTTGAACCAGCAGAACCACCGATTCCCATGAGGAAGAGGAGGATAAACTGGGAGAAGAGGGGCCAGTTGGTAATATCTCCGTAACCAAAACCAGTCGTCGTAATGATATTGGAAACTTGGAAGAATGCCATTTCAAAACTCTTTGAAAATCCTGGATAGAGATAGAGGGTATTAAGGCTAATCAAGCCTGTAGAAAGCAGTACAATGACCAAGTAAGCTCGAAGTTCTTCGTCACCAAAGAAGGCCTTGACGCGACGGAGCATGAGGTAGTAGTAGAGATTAAAATTTACCCCAAAAACCAAAACTCCGATACTAACTAGATAGGTAATCAGTGAGCTACCATAGTGGGCGATTCCATCGTTATAGACTGTAAAACCTCCTGTACCTGCTGTTCCCATGGCAATGACAAAACTATCAAATAGGGGCATGCCAGCCAGATAATAGATGATGACAAAGAGGGAGAAGAGAGCTAGATAAAGGAGATAGAGAATCTGGGCAGTGTTTTTTAGTTTGGATACTACTTTACCAAAAACAGGGCCAGGAACCTCAGCCTTCATCACTTCTAGGTGACTATTCTTGGCATTATCCATAATAGCAAGTGCAAAAACAAGCACTCCCATCCCTCCAATCAAGTGGGTAAAACTTCGCCAGAAGAGGAGGGAACGACTGAGGACCGAAACGTCGTTCAGAATAGTTGCTCCAGTAGTTGTAAAGCCAGAACTGATTTCAAAAAAGGCATCGATAACGCTGGGAATTTGCTTAGCAAAAACAAAGGGGAGACCGCCAAAGAAGGACCAAAGTATCCAACAGAGGGCAACAATCAAGACTCCCTCCTTGGCATAAATCCGTTGATTTTTGGGCTTTTGTAAAATTCCTGAACCGCCTAGTAATACGAGAATCCCTATTGTTGAAAAGAGGGCCGTAAAGACTTGGCTCGATTCACGGTAATAGACAGCGACAGACACAGGAACCAAAAGAAGAACAGCTTCAATCAAAAGTAATTTTGAAAGGAGGTAACGAATCATACTTTTATTCATTTCTTACCTCGCGATCAAGTCATAAATCTTGGTGATGTTTGGCAACAAGGTTGTTACTAGGAGCTTGTCTCCAACTTCCAACATATCCTCCCCAGTAGGGAAAATAGTCTTGCCCTTTCGAATGATGGCTGCAATAAGAACCCCTTTTTTCAATTTCAGTTGAGAAAGAGGTTTGGCAGTCATTTTATTAGCTTCCTTGATATGGAATTGCAGAGTCTCGATTTGACCATTGGCTAGATGGTGCATGGCTTGAAGGTCTGAATACTGGGCATTAACCCGACCACGAATAAAGTGCATGATTGTATCTACAGCAATACTTTTAGGTGTGATGATACTTGAAAAATCAGGCGCATTGATAATCTCGAGGAGACTGGTACGATTGACCTTAGTAATATTTTTCTGTACACCTACCCTGTCAAGGAACATAGAGGTAATCAGATTTTCCTCATCGACCCCTGTTAGAGTCGCAACGGCATCATAGTTTTGAGCACTTTCTTCCAGCAGGATATCTTTTGCGGTACCATCTCCTTGAACGATGTAGAGGTTTGGGAATTTCTCGCTAAAGAAGCTAGCGATTTCAGGATTGATTTCAATAACCTTGGTATCAATACGACTGTCTTTTAGGATACCTAGTAGATAATAGGCGATTCTACCAGCTCCAACAATAAGAAGGCTCTTCACGGCACGAGATTTAAAATAATTATGGAAGAGCATCATATCAACACGGTTACCAGTGACAAAGATTCTATCTTTATCCTGTATGGTCATGTCACCGCTTGGAATGATAATTTGATGATCCCTCTCTATCGCACAGACAATGACATTGCCAAATTTTTTCCGAAAATCAGAAATGGGCATTTGGCAAAGACCACTGGAGGATTTAACAGTGAATTCCATCAAGCTGACCCGTCCACCAAAGAAACGTTCGACAGAGAGGGCGTTGGGGAAGTCAATGATATTCGCGATAGCGCGGGCAGCCAAGAGCTCAGGGTTAACGATAAGAGAAAAACCGAGAATATTCTTTTCCTTGAAATAAGAGTTAGAATATTCAGGATTCCGCACCCGAACGATGGTCTCTTTAGCTCCCATTTTTTTGGCTAGAACGGCTGCAATCATATTCACTTCATCGTATTCAGTAAGGGCGATAAAGATATCACAATCCTGGACACTGGCTTGCTCAAGGATGGTAAAATCGGCCCCGTTACCAAGGATACCCATGATATCAAAGCGATTAACAATATGATTGAGGACAGCTTCGTCTTGCTCAATCAGTAAAACATCATGCTTTTCTGCAACCAAGGAGCGACAGAGGGCAAAACCAACTTTTCCCCCTCCGACAAGGATAATTTTCATATTAAAACCTACTTTTTCATGATGTAACTATCATACCTTTTTTCAAGAAAAAATGCACCTACTAGCTAATCACCAGAGTTTTTAGTAGGAAATTTGCTATAAGGTAAAACTATACCCTAATCAATTGAAATAGCTATTAGCACCTTTCTCTGAAATATGGTATGATAAAGGATATACAAGGAGATAAAATGAATAATAATTTACTGGTATTACAATCAGACTTTGGTCTGGTTGATGGTGCGGTATCGGCTATGATTGGAGTGGCTTTAGAAGAGTCTCCAACCTTAAAAATTCATCATTTGACGCACGATATCACGCCTTATAATATTTTTGAGGGGAGCTACCGTCTCTTTCAGACGGTGGATTACTGGCCTGAGGGAACGACATTTGTATCGGTGGTCGATCCAGGTGTCGGATCGAAACGTAAGAGTGTAGTTGCCAAGACTGCAAAAAATCAATATATTGTTACGCCAGACAATGGGACTCTTTCTTTTATCAAGAAACACGTTGGCATTGTAGCTATTCGTGAGATTTCTGAAGTGGCCAATAGACGTCGAAATACAGAGCATTCTTATACCTTCCACGGTCGTGATGTCTATGCCTATACTGGTGCTAAACTGGCCAGTGGTCACATTACTTTTGAGGAAGTAGGGCCAGAGCTCAGTGTGGATCAGATTGTGGAGCTTCCAGTCGTAGAGACCATCATTGAAGACCATTTAGTAAAGGGAGCTATTGATATTCTGGATGTGCGTTTTGGTTCGCTTTGGACCTCTATCACGCGAGAAGAATTTTACAAGCTGGAACCAGAATTCGGTGACCGTTTTGAAGTGACTATCTATCATGCAGATATGCTGGTCTATCAAAATCAGGTTGTCTATGGCAAATCATTTGCAGATGTGAGAATTGGGCAACCCATCCTTTACATCAACTCCCTCTATCGTTTAGGTCTGGCTATCAACCAAGGTTCCTTTGCTAAGGCCTATAATGTGGGTGTCGGTTCATCTTGGACCATTGAAATAAAGAAAATAGAATCATAAAATAGGAGAATATAGATGAAAAATCAATCAATTAAACAAGTTGTTGCTATCGGTGTTGGAGCTGCGCTCTTTGTTGTCATCGGGATGATCAGCATTCCGACACCTGTTCCAAATACAAGCATCCAGCTTCAGTATGCGGTACAGAGCCTCTTGTCTATCATTTTTGGCCCTCTAGTGGGATTACTTGTTGGTTTAATTGGGCATGCAGTGAAGGACTCTCTTGCTGGCTACGGTCTTTGGTGGACTTGGATTATTGCTAGTGGTCTCTTTGGTCTAGCCGTCGGACTCTTTAGAAAATACATTCGAGTAACACAGGGTGTTTTTGAGTTGAAGGATATTGTTTTCTTTAACCTCATTCAGATTGTTGCAAATGCTCTTGTTTGGGGTGTTTTGGCACCACTTGGAGATGTTGCGATTTATCATGAAGCGGCAGAAAAAGTATTTGCACAAGGAATTGTTGCAGGTATTGGTAATGCTGTAACTGTAGCTATCGCAGGTACCCTTCTCTTGCTAGCTTATTCACGTACGCAGACTCGTTCAGGAAGTTTGAAAAAGGATTAACATAAAGGAAAAGGCTGGGCAACCAGTCTTTTTGCTGTTTATAGGCTAGTCGGGTAAGCAATTTAGGCTAGGAATCTTGTTGGCGCTAAGTTTTTAAGAGAAGAGTCTGCAAGAAGGGTTCGATTTATGATAAAATAGAAGTCTAAGAAGCGAATGAAGAGAGTAAGATGAAAGAAGCTATAATTGAGTGGAAGGATTTCTCTTTCCGGTATGAAACGCAACAAGAACCAACCTTGCAAGGGGTGGATTTGACTATTTATAAGGGAGAGAAAGTCTTAATTGTTGGGCCATCTGGCTCAGGCAAGTCTACCTTGGGTCAGTGTTTGAATGGAATTATTCCCAATATTTACAAGGGTCAGATGTCTGGAGAATTTTTGATCAAGGGGCAAGCGGCCTTTGATATGAGTATCTATGATAAATCTCATCTGGTTAGCACGGTTTTGCAGGATACAGATGGGCAGTTTATCGGCTTATCTGTGGCAGAGGATTTGGCTTTTGCTCTAGAAAATGATGTAACAAGTCTAGAAGAGATGAAAAGCCGTGTTCATAAATGGGCTGAAAAGCTGGACCTTCTCCCTTTATTGGCTCAGCGGCCTCAGGATTTGTCAGGTGGACAAAAGCAGCGAGTCAGTCTGGCTGGTGTCTTGATTGATGAGAGTCCGATTCTTTTGTTTGATGAGCCACTCGCCAATCTGGATCCCAAGTCAGGTCAGGATATTATCGAATTGATTGACCAGATTCATAAGGAAGAAGGAACGACGACTCTTATTATCGAGCACCGTTTGGAGGATGTTCTACATCGCCCTGTGGATCGGATTGTCTTGATAAACGATGGTCGTATCCTCTTTAATGGTATCCCTGACCAACTACTGGCGACTGATTTATTGACACAAAATGGAATTCGGGAACCCCTTTATCTAACCACTCTCCGTCAATTAGGTGTGGATTTAGACAAGGAAGAACAGTTAGCAAATTTGGACAACTTGTCTATCTCAAAAGGCCAGGTTCAGTTGCAGACTGAATTGGTAAAAGAAACCGTAGAATTGCAGTCACTCTTTAAATTAGAGGACGTGTCCTTTTCTTATGATGATAGACCGATTTTAAAATCTCTTCATCTGGATATTAAAAAGGGTGAAAAGATTGCCATTGTCGGAAAAAATGGAGCAGGGAAGTCAACTCTAGCCAAGGCTTTGAGTAGTTTTATTCAGACTGAAGGTCGCTATCTTTGGGAAGGGCAGGATATAAAAGGAGATTCTGTTGCAGAACGGGCGGAACGAGTAGGCTATGTGTTGCAAAATCCTAATCAAATGATTTCGACCAACATGATTTTTGATGAGGTGGCTCTGGGACTTCGTTTGCGAGGTGTGGACGAGCAGGAAATTGAAACGAGAGTCTATGAAACCTTGAGAATTTGTGGTCTCTATGAATTCCGTAATTGGCCCATTTCTGCCCTGTCATTTGGTCAGAAAAAACGTGTCACTATTGCATCGATTTTGGTCTTGGGGGCTGAAATTATCCTCTTAGATGAACCGACAGCAGGTCAAGACCAGAAGAATTATACTGAGATTATGGAATTTCTCGAAGAGTTGCATCAAAAAGGTCATACCATTGTCATGATTACGCATGATATGCAATTGATGCTGGATTATTCAGACCGAGCTCTTGTCATGGTGGATGGGGAATTGATTGCCGATACTGATCCAGCTAGTCTTTTGAGTAATCCTGAGTTGTTAGTAAAAGCCAACCTAAAAGAAACTTCAATCTTTAACTTGGCCAAGAAACTCGACGTGGATCCACTTGCTTTAACGGCATTTTACAAAGAAAGGAGAGAAGGATGCAAGCTAAATTAATCGGTTACCAGCATAGAGATACTGTGATTCATCGCTTGTCAGGAGCTGGGAAACTCCTCTTTTTCATTCTCGTGTCATTGGCGGCCATGATTAGCTATGATACCAGATTGCTTGTTCTGATTGCTATTTTTTCGGTCTTTCTTCTCTATTTGTCAGAAATTCGTTTTAAAGATGTTTCCTTTGTGGCCGTTTTTGCGACGGTATTTGCCATTTTAAACGTTTTGATGGTCTATCTCTTTTCTCCCGAGTATGGGGTTGGACTTTACGGAGAGAGAAGTGTGATTTGGCAGGGAATCGGTGACTACACTCTGACTAGTCAAGAGCTTTTTTATCTGCTAAATCTGGCTATTAAGTACCTTTGCACCATTCCTCTAGCTATTATCTTTTTGATGACAACCCACCCTAGTCAGTTTGCTTCCAGTTTAAATCAAATTGGTGTGTCCTATAAGATTGCCTATTCTGTCAGTCTAACCTTGCGCTATATTCCAGATTTGCAGGAAGAATTCTTTACTATCAAGATGTCTCAGGAAGCGCGTGGGATGGAATTATCCAAGAAAGCTTCTCTTATGCAACGAATCAAAGGCAATCTGCGCATTATCACTCCCTTGATTTTTAGCTCGTTAGAACGGATTGATACCATCGCGACCGCCATGGAGCTTCGACGCTTTGGGAAAGAGAAAAAACGCACTTGGTATAGTTATCAGGCCTTGAAAAAAGGAGACTATATTACCTTGCTCTTGGCAGCCTTGTTTTTAGTAGCTAGTTTACTACTTATCTTGCAGAATCAGGGACGATTTTACAACCCTTGGAAATAGCTTGAAAAAATTGAAAAAATCAAGTCGTTTCTATTGACAATGATTCTGAAAGTGTTATACTAAGAAAGTAGTTTCGCTGATTTACTTCAAACCTGTTGTGAGGTAAGTTAACGATGCCTTAACCACGCTGTTTGCTGAGCTTGACTCCGGGCAGTGTGGCTATTTTTTTGCAATGGTGAAAGGAAGCAAGTCATGACAAATCACATTGTATTATTTGAACCACAAATTCCACAAAATACAGGCAATATTGCGCGTACTTGCGCTGCGACTAATTCTCCCCTCCACATCATCAAGCCAATGGGCTTTCCTATTGACGACCGCAAGATGAAGCGAGCTGGATTGGATTATTGGGATAAACTAGAGATTTATTTTTACGAGAGTTTGGAGGATTTCATGTCTCAGATGAAGGGCAAACTCTATCTGATTTCGAAATTCGCTGAGAAAGTCTATTCTGAGGTGGATTTATCGACTAACGAAGACCATTATTTTCTTTTTGGACGTGAAGACAAGGGTTTACCTGAGGACTTTATGCGCGAACATCCTGAGAAGGCTCTCCGTATTCCTATGAATGATGAACACGTCCGCAGTCTCAATGTCTCTAATACCGTCTGTATGATTGTCTACGAAGCCCTTCGACAGCAGAACTTTGCAGGTCTTGAGCTTGTTCATACCTATGAAGTGGATAAATTGAAATAAAAAATGAAAATGAACAAAATGCTTGCGCTTGCAAGCGTTTTTTGTTATGATAAAAGAGTCTTCAGGGCAGGGTGTGATTCCCGACCGGCGGTGACTTTAACTAGGAAATGATCTTTTCCTTTTATACTTTGTTGACAAGCTTTGCCTAACCAGAAGTTATGCCTACAGCTTGTCGCCTAGTCTAAAAGAAAAATCTCTATTTCCTTCTCTTTAAAGAAGTCCGCGAGCGCAAGCTGATGTGGTGAGATTCCACAACCGACAGTATAGTCTGGATGGGAGAAGACGAAAGAATAGCTTTGTCTGTTCTGATAGATTTATAGCTAAACTGTAACCGCTTGCTTGAATTTTCTTAATAGAGTGAGAGGGAACTTTTGGGATATAAAAAGTGAGAATAGATAGAGGAATCCTTTCTAACTTCTTCTGATTTTATAGAAAATTGGAGGAACCTGTTATGACAAACACACGTCGACTTTCGACCATTGCGATTTTATCAGCCATCTCATTTGTGCTGATGTACTTTGACTTTCCGCTTTTGCCAGCGGCGTCCTTCCTCAAGATCGAATTTAGTATCTTGCCAGTCCTTGTGGGTCTGGTGGTCATGGATTTGCCTGCTGCTCTAGGAATTCTCTTGCTTCGCTCACTCTTGAAATTGCTTCTTAATAGTCAAGGAGTGAATACTTACATTGGTTTGCCGATGAATATCGTAGCTTTGGGAGTTTTTGTCATCGTATTTGCTTTGATTTGGAAAAAGGAACGGACAACTCTTCGTTTCCTACTAGGCTCTCTAGCTGGGACTATTGGTTTAACCGTGGCTATGTTGGTTCTCAACTATGTTTACGCTGTTCCTTTGTACGCTAAGTTTGCTAACTTTGATATTGGAAAAATTTTGGGACTTTCCAACTACCTAATGACCATGGTATTACCTTTTAACTTGATTGAGGGTGTAATCTTTTCCGTTTCATTCTGGTTGTTGTACGTCCTTTTGAAACCAACCTTAAAACATTATGAGAGATAAACAAACATTTTTAATGAAGGGCAGTTTTGCCCTTTTACTTTTCGTTATTCTTGGCTACATGGTCAAATTTTACCCTGAAACGCTGGTCGGTTTTGACCAACCGATACAGACTGCCGTTCGAGGAGACTTACCAGATTATTTGACTATTCTTTTCCGCGCCATCACACGCTTGATTGATATTCCAGTGATTATCACTTGGGTTGTCATTACAGCTTTTGTCTTTTATCGTAATCGGTGGAAGATAGAAAGTTTCTTCATGCTGGGAAATCTGGCTTTGGCAGGACTTTTAATCGTGACCTTTAAAAATATCTACCAGCGCCCGCGACCAGCTATTTTACACTTGGTTGAGGAGAAGGGATTTTCTTTCCCAAGTGGCCATTCTCTGGCTGTGACGCTGATGGTAGGGACTTTGATTGTTATTCTTAGTCAGCGGATTAAAGATTCGGTCTGGAGAAAAATCGTACAAATCGTCCTTGGCCTCTACCTAGTCAGTGTGTTGGTATCAAGGGTCTATCTGGGAGTTCATTATCCATCAGACGTTCTTGCCAGTCTCTGTGTGGGCTTGGGAGTCTTGTTTATCGAGTTTCCCTTCTATGACAAGCTACGCTTCCAATGGCGATTTAAAGGCAAGCAGAAGTGAGTATCAAATTCCCTTGAGGAGAAAGAAATGAAAGTCAATATAGCAGATCTTCATCCGACTCAACTATACTTATCAGAAAAGAAGTTGCAAGATATTCAGATGCTTTACCAGTCGGCAGAAAGAATCCAAGTCGATCCAATCAGTATTCTTGCCTTTGGAGATTGCTTGTTGATTACAGATGGGCATCACAGGGCTTATCAGGCTTTATTGGCAGGTCGGGATACGATTTCTGCTGAGTTTGATAGAGATGGTGGTGATGAACTATATCATCTCTATGCGCAAGCCTGCGAAGAAAGAAAAATTTACTCTGTTCTGGATTTAAAAAATCATATCTTAGCTCAAGATGAGTATGAAGCAAAATGGTATAACTGGTGTGATGGTTTTAATCAAGCAGCAACTCTTTTGTTGAAAAGGAAAGCAGATGAAACGGATTTTACAAATAGATAATGCACTGCGTCTTGTTCCTTATTATAAGGTCAATCATTGTGAAGAAGCTTTTGCTTGGTATCAGGATGTGAACTTGGTTCACCTCGTAGATGGTGTGAAGAGACCGTACAGTCCAGCGACCTTGGAAGCTATGTATTCCTATTTGGATCAGCATGGTGAGCTTTTTTGGATTGAAGTTAAGGAGAAGGGGGAATGGTTTCCAATTGGGGATGTTACACTATCTCAGGATAATCTCCCCATTGTGATTGGGAATTCCGCTTACCAACATCGAGGACTTGGGAAAAAGATTCTAAGTGCTTTGATTGAATTGGCTCGAGTAAAAGGATGGAAAGAATTGAGAGTCAAGGAAATCTACACCTACAATCATGCTTCTAGGAGGTGTTTCAAGTCGCTTGGATTTGTGGAAAATGGAGCAACAGAAAAAGGAATGAGTTTTATATTGAAATTAATCTAATCTAACTTGTTTTTTAACTCAAAATCTGATAAACTATGTAGTAATTGAATAGAAATCTGCAAGACTAGTAACTCAAGGGAAGTATATCAGGGAGGAGAGCCGTGACTGCAAGCTCTTTATATGAAAGCTGGGTGAATTCACTTGCGCATGGATTTAGAAATGAAGGTCTGACTTGTCAGATGAAAACGGATGGTACCGCGTGTCAACGCTCCGAGTGGAGTTTTTGGCATGTGGTTTTCTTTTTATCTACGAGCGACTGATGGAGGAAATATGTCAACTATTGAAGAACAATTAAAAGCGCTTCGCGAAGAAATGCTGGCTAGCTTGAAGCAGATTACTGCTGAAAATGAAAAAGAGATGCAAGATTTGCGTGTCTCTGTCCTTGGTAAAAAGGGTTCGCTCACTGAAATCCTCAAAGGGATGAAAGATGTTTCTGCTGAGATGCGTCCAATCATTGGGAAACACGTCAATGAAGCTCGTGATGTCTTGACAGCTGCCTTTGAAGAAACAGCTAAGCTCTTGGAAGAAAAGAAAGTCGCGGCTCAACTGGCTAGCGAGAGTATCGATGTGACGCTTCCAGGTCGTCCAGTTGCGACTGGTCACCGTCATGTCCTCACACAAACCAGTGAGGAAATCGAAGATATTTTCATTGGGATGGGTTACCAAGTCGTGGATGGTTTTGAAGTGGAGCAAGACTACTATAACTTTGAGCGTATGAACCTTCCAAAAGACCACCCAGCTCGTGATATGCAGGACACTTTCTATATCACAGAAGAGATCTTACTCCGTACTCACACGTCTCCAGTTCAAGCGCGTGCAATGGATGCTCATGATTTCTCTAAAGGCCCTTTGAAAATGATCTCACCAGGGCGTGTGTTCCGTCGTGACACAGACGATGCGACCCACAGTCACCAGTTCCACCAAATTGAAGGCTTGGTTGTTGGGAAAAATATCTCTATGGCTGATCTTCAAGGAACCCTTCAGTTGATTGTGCAAAAAATGTTCGGTGAAGAGCGTCAGATCCGTCTGCGCCCATCTTACTTCCCATTCACAGAGCCATCTGTTGAGGTGGATGTTTCTTGCTTCAAGTGTGGTGGAGAAGGCTGTAACGTATGTAAGAAAACAGGTTGGATCGAAATTATGGGGGCCGGTATGGTTCACCCACGTGTCCTTGAAATGAGTGGTATCGATGCGACTGTTTACTCTGGATTTGCCTTTGGTCTTGGACAAGAGCGTGTAGCTATGCTCCGTTATGGAATCAACGATATCCGTGGATTCTACCAAGGCGATGTCCGCTTCTCAGAACAGTTTAAATAATGATTAGAAAAGTAGAAAAGGCAGATGTTGAGGTGTTGGCTAAAATTGCCAAACAAACCTTTCGTGAAACATTTGCTCATGATAATACGGAAGAGCAGTTACAGGAATACTTTGAAGAGGCTTATAGTCTGAAAACTTTATCAACTGAGTTGGAAAATCCTGACTCCGAAACCTATTTTATTATGCACGAAGAGGAGATAGCTGGTTTTCTCAAAGTCAACTGGGGAAGTGCTCAGATTGAGAGAGAATTAGAGGATGCTTTTGAAATTCAACGCCTCTATGTGCTACAAAAATTCCAAGGATTTGGACTAGGTAAGCAATTGTTTGGATTCGCTCTTGAACTTGCTACAAAAAATAGTTTTTCTTGGGCTTGGTTAGGTGTTTGGGAGCATAATACAAAAGCTCAAGCGTTTTATAATCGATATGGTTTTGAAAAATTTAGCCAACATCATTTTATGGTTGGTCAAAAAGTAGATACGGATTGGTTACTGAGAAAGAAATTAAGGTAAGAAGATGATTCTTCTATTGAAATGATAGGAAAGGAAAAGAACTAGAGTGGCAACTGTCATTCTGGAGAACTAAATTATGCTTGTATCTTATAAATGGTTAAAAGAATTGGTGGACATTGATGTGCCATCACAAGAGTTGGCTGAAAAAATGTCAACTACAGGGATCGAGGTAGAAGGTGTCGAATCACCTGCTGCTGGTCTCTCAAAAATTGTCGTCGGTGAGGTCTTGTCTTGCGAAGATGTGCCAGAAACTCACCTCCATGTTTGTCAGGTTAACGTTGGAGAAGAAGAAGACCGTCAAATCGTCTGTGGTGCACCGAATGTGCGTGCAGGCATCAAGGTCATGGTGGCACTTCCGGGAGCTCGCATCGCTGACAATTACAAGATCAAAAAAGGGAAAATCCGCGGTCTTGAGTCACTTGGGATGATCTGTTCACTTGGTGAATTGGGAATTTCTGACTCAGTTGTACCTAAGGAATTCGCAGATGGTATCCAAATCTTGCCAGAAGATGCTGTTCCTGGGGATGAAGTCTTCTCATACCTAGACTTGGATGATGAAATCATCGAACTTTCTATCACACCAAACCGTGCAGATGCCCTTTCTATGCGTGGAGTAGCTCACGAAGTTGCAGCCATCTATGACAAGGCGGTCAACTTTAAAGAATTTACTCTTTCAGAAACTGACCAAGCTGCAGCAGATGCTCTTTCTGTAGGTATTGAGACAGACAAGGCGCCTTATTATGCAGCTCGTATCTTGGACAATGTGACTATCGCACCAAGTCCACAATGGTTGCAAAATCTCCTCATGAACGAAGGCATCCGTCCTATTAATAACGTAGTGGACGTGACCAACTACATCCTGCTCTACTTTGGTCAACCAATGCACGCCTTTGACTTGGATACCTTTGAAGGTACTGACATCCGTGTGCGTGAAGCGCGTGCTGATGAAAAATTGGTGACCTTGGATGGTGAAGAACGTGACTTGGAAACAAATGACCTAGTCATCACTGTCGCAGACAAGCCAGTAGCCCTTGCAGGTGTTATGGGCGGTCAAGCAACAGAAATCTCTGAGAAATCTAGTCGTGTCGTCCTTGAAGCTGCTGTTTTCAATGGCAAATCAATTCGTAAGACTAGTGGTCGTCTCAACCTTCGTTCTGAGTCGTCTTCTCGCTTTGAAAAAGGTATCAATGTGGCAACTGTTAACGAAGCCCTTGATGCGGCAGCTAACATGATTGCAGAACTTGCAGGTGCGACGGTGCGTAAGGGCATCGTTTCAGCGGGTGAGCTTGATACCTCTGATGTGGAAGTTTCTTCAACTCTTGCTGATGTTAACCGTGTCCTCGGAACTGAGCTTTCTTATGCTGATGTAGAAGACGTCTTCCGTCGTCTTGGATTTGGCCTTTCTGGAAATGCAGATAGCTTTACAGTCAGCGTCCCACGTCGCCGTTGGGATATCACCATCGAAGCGGACCTCTTTGAAGAAATTGCTCGTATCTATGGATATGATCGCTTGCCAACTAGTCTTCCAAAAGATGACGGTACAGCTGGTGAATTGACTGCGACACAAAAATTGCGTCGTCAAGTTCGTACCATTGCTGAAGGGGCAGGTTTGACAGAAATCATCACCTACGCTCTAACAACTCCTGAAAAAGCAGTTGAGTTTACGGCTCAACCAAGTAACCTTACTGAACTCATGTGGCCAATGACCGTGGACCGTTCAGTCCTCCGTCAAAATATGATCTCAGGTATCCTTGATACGGTGGCTTATAACGTAGCTCGTAAGAATAAAAACTTGGCCCTTTACGAGATTGGGAAAGTCTTTGAACAAACAGGTAATCCAAAAGAAGAACTTCCAAATGAAATCAACAGTTTTGCCTTTGCCTTGACAGGATTGGTTGCTGAAAAAGATTTCCAAACAGCAGCAGTTCCAGTTGATTTCTTCTATGCTAAGGGAATCCTTGAAGCCCTATTTACTCGCTTGGGACTCCAAGTAACTTATACAGCAATATCTGAAATCGCTAGCCTTCATCCAGGTCGTACAGCAGTCATTTCACTCGGTGACCAAGTTCTTGGTTTCCTTGGCCAAGTGCATCCAGTCACTGCCAAGGCTTACGATATTCCAGAAACGTATGTGGCTGAGCTCAACCTTTCAGCCATCGAAACTGCCCTTCAACCAGCTACTCCATTTGTAGAAATTACTAAATTCCCAGCAGTTAGCCGTGATGTTGCCCTTCTCCTCAAGGCAGAAGTCACTCATCAAGAAGTTGTGGACGCTATCCAAGCTGCCGGCGTGAAACGTTTGACAGATATCAAACTCTTTGACGTCTTCTCAGGCGAAAAATTGGGACTTGGTATGAAGTCAATGGCTTATAGCTTGATCTTCCAAAATCCAGAAGATAGCTTAACGGACGAAGAAGTTGCACGCTACATGGAAAAAATCCAAGCATCACTTGAAGAAAAAGTGAATGCAGAAGTGCGTTAACTCATCAATCCATCCTCCGGGGTGGATTTTTGCTTTTCAAATAACAATTCAGGATCAAAAATAGACAGTTGAGGAACAGAGTGGATAAATTAAGTTTGCTACTGTATAATGGATTTATCACTAATACTCTTCGAAAATCAAATTCAAACCACGTCAGCTTCGCCTTGCCGTATATATGTTACTGACTTCGTCAGTTCTATCTACAACCTCAAAGCAGTGCTTTGAGCAGCCTACGGCTAGCTTCCTAGTTTGCTCTTTGATTTTCATTGAGTATAAAAGTGCTCCAGGCCATATTTTACATAGCATTAGTCTTATAAAAATGGACGGAAAGCATTGTAAAGGCTATCAAAAAGGAGTATAATGAGTGCAAGACATTTCGGAGGTGAAAGATGCTAGAAGTAAGAAGTCTAGAGAAAAGTTTTGGACCCAAGCAAGTTTTGTTTGGTATTGATTTTCAAGCGCTACCAGGTCGTATTTTGGGGCTAGTCGGAAAAAATGGTGCTGGTAAAACAACGATTTTCCACAGTATTTTGAAATTTTTAGAATACCAGGGAGAAATCAGTCTAGATAATCAGGATATTCGTCAAGAGACCTATGCTCGGATTGGCTATCTGCCTGAAGAACGTAGTCTCATGCCTAAATTGACAGTCCTTGAACAAGTTCGCTATTTGGCGACTCTAAAAGGCATGGATGCCAAGGAGGTCAAGGAAAAACTCCCTCAATGGATGAAGAGGTTGGAAGTGAAAGGGAAGCTGACTGATAAAATCAAGAGTCTGTCAAAAGGAAATCAGCAGAAGATTCAGCTCATTATTACTCTGATTCATGAACCAGACTTGATTATCTTGGATGAGCCTTTCAGTGGCTTGGACCCAGTTAATACTGAATTGCTCAAGCAAGTCATTTTTCAGGAAAAAGAGCGTGGAGCAACCATTATCTTTTCTGATCATGTCATGACCAACGTAGAGGAGCTTTGTGACGATATTCTCATGATTCGAGATGGCCGTGTGGTCTTGCATGGACCAGTTCAGGATGTCCGAAATCAATACGGGAAAACGCGTCTTTTTGTTTCAAGTGAACGAAGCAAGGAAGAATTGGAAAACCTTCCTCATGTCAAACAGGTGAGCTTGACCAAACAAGGCAGTTGGAAATTGATTTTAGATGATGAGAGCGCTGGAAGGGAACTCTTCCCAATCTTGACTCAAGGGCAATATATCGCAACCTTTGACCAACAAGCGCCAACAATTGATGAAATCTTTAAACTAGAATCAGGGGTGGAAGTATGAGAAATATGTGGGTTGTAATGAAGGAAACCTATCTTCGACATGTCAAATCGTGGAGTTTCTTCTTTATGGTGATTTCGCCGTTCCTCTTTTTAGCCTTATCTGTAGGAATCGGCTATCTCCAAGGGTCTTCTATGGCCAAGAATAGTAAGATAGCAGTAGTAACAACTGTGCCATCTGTGGAAGATGGGCTCAAGAGTACCAATGGTATCAACTTTGATTATCAGGATGAAGCCAGTGCCCAAGCTGCTATCAAGGATGAAAAAATCAAGGGTTATCTAACGATTGATCAAGAGGACAGCGTCTTCAAGGCCGTCTATCATGGTGAAACCTCTCTTGAAACAGGCATCAAGCTAGCAGTAACCAATAAACTCAATGAGCTTCAAGCTCAACTCAATCGCTCGGCTGCTAATTTGTCCCAAGAGCAGGAAAAGCGCCTGAGTCAAACCGTTGACTTTACGGAGAAGATTGATGAATCCAAGGAAAACAAAAAAATTGTTCAAACCATTGCGGCCGCAGGGCTTGGTTTCTTCCTTTATATGATTTTGATTACCTATGCTAGTGTCACTGCCCAGGAAGTGGCTAGCGAGAAAGGAACCAAAATTATGGAGGTGGTCTTCTCTAGTATCCGAGCTAGTCATTATTTCTACGCTCGCATGCTGGCTCTGCTTCTTGTGATTTTGACCCATATTGGCATTTACGTCGTGGGTGGACTTGCTGCCATTCTTCTCTTTAAGGACCTACCAATCTTGGCACAATCTGGTATTTTAAACCATATAGGAGAGGCTTTCTCGCTCAACACCTTATTGTTTGTCTTGGTTAGCCTCTTTATGTACGTTGTTTTAGCAGCCTTCCTAGGTTCTATGGTTTCTCGTCCTGAGGACTCAGGAAAAGCCTTGTCGCCTTTGATGATTTTGATTATAGGTGGTTTTTTTGGAGTTACAGCTCTAGGTGCAGCTGGTGACAATCTCATCTTGAAGATTGGTTCATATATTCCCTTTATTTCGACTTTCTTCATGCCGTTTAGAGCTATTAATGGTTATGCAAATGGGTTAGAAGCTTGGATTTCGCTTGCTATTACGATTGCTTTTGCAGTAACGGCAACAGTCTTTATCGGACGTATGTATGCTAGTCTCGTTCTGCAAACAGATGATTTAGGTCCTTGGAAAACCTTTAAACGTGCCTTATCTTATAAATAGAAGAGCCTCGCGAAAGCGAGGTTTTTTAGAGATAAAAAGAGTGGAATTCAGAAAAATATTTTTCATATCTATTGACTTTTAGGGGTGAAATTTGGTATTATAGTAGGCGGTATTGTTTACCCCATTTGAAAGGCCCCGGAACCTTCCAAATACTTTTCGATGGGAAGGAACACCCATCACCGTAAACAAAAATCGAACTATATATAGGAGAAATCATGAACAAAACAACATTTATGGCTAAACCAGGCCAAGTTGAACGTAAATGGTACGTAGTTGACGCAACTGATGTACCACTTGGACGTCTTTCTGCAGTAGTTGCTAGCGTACTTCGCGGAAAAAACAAACCAACATTTACACCACACACTGATACAGGTGACTTTGTAATTGTTATCAATGCTGAAAAAGTTAAATTGACTGGTAAAAAAGCAACTGATAAAATCTATTACACTCACTCAAACCACCCAGGTGGATTGAAACAAATCTCTGCAGGTGAACTTCGTTCTAAAAATGCAGTACGTTTGATCGAGAAATCAGTTAAAGGTATGCTTCCACACAATACTCTTGGACGCGCTCAAGGTATGAAGTTGAAAGTATTTGTTGGAGCTGAGCACACTCACGCTGCACAACAACCAGAAGTTCTTGACATTTCAGGACTTATCTAAGGAAAGGAACAATAAAGTATGTCACAAGCACAATATGCAGGTACTGGACGTCGTAAAAACGCTGTTGCACGCGTTCGCCTTGTTCCAGGAACTGGTAAAATCACTGTTAACAAAAAAGATGTTGAAGAGTACATCCCACACGCTGACCTTCGTCTTGTAATCAACCAACCATTCGCAGTTACTTCAACTGCAGGTTCATACGACGTTTTCGTTAACGTTGTAGGTGGTGGATACGCTGGTCAATCAGGAGCTATCCGTCACGGTATCGCTCGTGCCCTTCTTCAAGTAGACCCAGACTTCCGCGATTCATTGAAACGCGCAGGACTTCTTACACGTGACTCACGTAAAGTTGAACGTAAGAAACCAGGTCTTAAGAAAGCTCGTAAAGCTTCACAATTCTCAAAACGTTAATCAATACGATACTATCAACGTTTACAGATATTCAAGAATTTTCTCTTGGATGTCTTTTTTTGTCTAAAAATCAAGAGTTCATCCCCAAATTCACCCCATCATTTTTTTAGACTACGAAATGCAGTATCTCCAACAGTCTGATTTACAGTATCTTTTGTGTTGACATAAGTCTTAGTTACTTCTTTATCACTGTGAGTTAAAGCTTCTGAAATAGCTTCGAGTGAAAGTCCTGCTTGTTTTGCAAGTGTCGCTCCTGTATGTCGTAATTTATGAGGTGTAGCATGTGCCAGCTTTTTATGAAGGCATTTGACTGACTTAATTTTATTATTGAGATAATAAGCATGTAAGGGACTGTTCACGTTGTCTTTCGTATATCTTTAAATAATTCTATATATTTTGTATTTGATTCGATTTAGATATCGATGAATATTTTTATTTACCCCACCACATTTGTTAGGAGCCTTTTATTTTTCCCTTAAAATCTTTTTTTGTTTATCGTTTTTATAAAGTAAAATTTTTTCTTTTTTTCTCACTCGTATTAGTTAAATGTTCTTCAACAAAATAAAAAGATTCAAAGTGTGATTATGAAAATGTAATCTGACTTTAAATCTTGTATTCATTTTAAAAATTAAAAACGGTTTTTCTCATATGTGAGACAGTGCCGTAAACTGCTGATAGAAATTTTGTTAATTTATCACTTTAACAAAAAATAAAGTTTATAAGTATTATACCATAAGTAGTTACAAAAAAGTAAAATCCGTAATATCTAGAATACGACTTAGTTCTATTCTATTTTTTAGGAAAAAAGAGCGTAAATGTTCTGTATTAAAAAGGAAATAATGGTAAACTAGATAAGAAGTTAAAAACTAAAATTTGTTTAACCAGAGTATAATACATGCACTATTTGAGGGCTTTAATAGAGATTATAAATTTGCAACAGAAAACTGCTGTCTGTTTAAACACTTTTATTAATAACCTTTTTAAGTTGTATCGTTTATGATGGACTTTCCAGCTATGAAGAATTATTAAATATTGTAAGATAGGGAGGAAAAAGAAATGGAATTTGTTGTATATCGTAAGGGAAGAGAAGTAGCTATTTTCCAATGTAGGAGTGATGCAGAGAGATTTGTGCGCTCTAAAACAGGATTTTTTGGTGAACCGGATGCTTACTATCATATTGAACAAAGAGGTTGTTACCTGACAGAAGCAGCGGTAACATACAAAGGATTGGCAGATGATTGTGATGAATTGATGACTTTGAGAAATTTTAGGGACTCTTATCTAGTTTTGAAAGATGGTGGTCAAGAAGAAATTAAAACATACTATAAGATGGCTCCTCAAATTGTTACCAAGTTAGAAGAACATCCAAATCGTGAGGAAATACTAGAGTCTATCTGGTCAGAACTTGTGTTACCTTGATTAAAACAGGAGAAAATCAAGCTTGTCATCAACTATATAAATCATTTACATTATATTTATATGCCAACATTTTATAAACTACCTAAATTAATTAGTATGCCATGAGTTAGATAGAAATAAATATGACTTGTGGTGTGCTTTTTTCCGGAAAAGACATATTCTGTTGGTAAAAAAGAAGTGAACCTATAGACTACTATAGTTGATAAGAAAGAGAACGAAGAATTATTGGTTATGCTATTAAAATTGGATATTAATCAAAATGGATATGCATTTGCTGCAAATTTAGATGAAGTATTAGCCGATGCCGAATCGGATCTTTCATCTATTTTGAGTAAAATAGATGAAAATACTCACACAATAAATAAAATGACTGCTGACTGTGATAATATAGACTACATCTTATCTGTTTGTAGTGGCGTTTTGTGTGGAGTAATAGATATATTTCTTATAGGGAAGCCAGGAGATTCACCAGTTGGAAATATTACTGATAAATGGTTTGAAGATCGTACAGTAGCTTTTGCAAAAATGTGCGGTTGGAATGGGACAAAGAATAGCTCTACTTCATCTGCGATAAAATATTTAGAAAAAAAGTTTAAGATTCCATACGATCAGACAGGCGCAGGTGATGCCGCTAGTTGGGTATTTGATTTAAATCCGAAGAATCATCATTTTAAATCACTTGGACACAATCCTACATTATTGGGCTTGTTTTTTTCAATTCTGGATCAGTTTGCAAATACATCTCATTTTGTAACAGATGGTGAATTAATATCATTGCAGGAATCTGATGGGAAATGGGTATTACGGGGAAATAACATACCGAGTAAAATATTCTGTGGATTCATTAATTGGTTTGGACATATAGTATCAGATATATCGGGGTCTTCAAGCAGTAAAGGGCGTGGGATGGGAATTCCTTCCCCTTTCTGGGCATGGACCAATGATATAATTGCTATTAAGAAAAAGGCTAACATTCCTGTAACTGAATTTGATAAATCAATTAATGAATTGGCTCTGGAGATATTTAAGAAGGGTTATGATATTAGATTTCAGGTGGCGCAAACTATTCCAGTATTGATTAATGAAATGTTAGTGAGAACTATTTATTCCATACGTCGCATGGTAAGATATTTTAATACAGTTGAGAAAAAGATAAGGTCTTTTTCGTTATTATGGGAAACATGTGAGCCGTTTACAAATGCAACGGTTAAGAGAATGTTGACAGTAGCTCATGGGACTTTTTGTTTAGTTGATGCCAGTGATGTACTTGTACGTGGTATCATTTATGGTGGTGGAAGTTTAAATATTGCAGAGTCTATCATGCGTTTAAATATCATTGGCATTGGTAGGTTTACTATTTCATTGTATGGAGAAGTAACTAGAAGAACACAAAGAACTTCTTTAAAAGAAGAAGCAATTGTTCTTAAACGAGAAAAACTAATTCTTACAGATTACGTTGAAGGTTTACAGTATCTTTCTAAGATATATGATGATAATGAATTGTTACAATTTACAAAAGACTTACAAGGAAGTGAAATGTACATTAAGGCTTTTGAGAAAACAATTACTTTAGCTGAAAAGCGTAAAGTTCCAGAAGATAAAATATTAAAAAATAAAACAGAAATCGATTTCTACTTTAATGGAGGGAAAAGTTAAATGATAATTAGGAAGAGAACAAACCTCCAAATAGCACAAGATAAAGTTGAAGAGGTAATAAAACAAACCAATCAAGTAATAGAAGTCTTGGGAGAAAAAACATCTGATTTGTATGATATATTGACAAACATACAAGAATTATTTGATAAAATACGAAATGTTCCTAGCGATAAAAAACTGGTATATGAGGAAGTTAAGCAAGTCAGATTAAATTGGAAGCAGCAAGCAGATAAGATAGAAAAAGATTATCAAGGGGCTATTGTAAAAAATGCTGGAGCAGGTGTTGCTGGAGCGGGGCTAGGTGCTGCTGTTATTGCGATGGGGCCGACAGTTGCAATGGGCTATGCAACAACATTTGGAGTAGCGTCAACAGGTACTGCAATTTCCTCCTTGAGTGGAGCGGCTGCCACAAATGCGGCATTGGCTTGGCTTGGAGGAGGTACACTTGCTGCGGGAGGAGGAGGTATGGCTGCAGGAGAAGCTTTTCTAGCGTTATCAGGGCCAGCTGGATGGGCTATTGCAGGAATATCGTTACTTGTAAGTGGTTTACTATTATGGAAAAGTAAAAGTGATATAAAACGTTTAGAGGGAATATTTCTTGCAATTAGTTCTAGAGATTTAAAATCTTATAACCTTGCGATTGTAGAGCTAAATGAGCGTATTAGTCGAATAAAGATTGAAAAGGAAAAGCTAAATGAAGCGTTTGAAAAAATTCAGACATTCGGATTAGATTATAATATGATGACTGAAGCTCAACAGTATGAGCTTGGCTCCTATGTGAACTTAATGCTTTCATCAACTCAGTTATTAATCAATCCAATAAAAGGTCTTTTACCTAAATTTGTTGAAGATGATTATATACTGTGGAAAGGGAGTGAAGGAATAACGAATATATATAACGAATACAAAGATGTTATTATCTTTCTTTCAAATCTACTGTATATGATTGAATTAGATGATCAAGATAAGACGCTTTTATGGAGATCGTTTAAAAAGAATAAGAAAATACTAAAATCAATGAGAATATCAAAGAAAGAATTTGATATAAATATTATGGACACAATTCTGGAAGTATTGCAGTATAAATATATAGTCATAGATAGAGATGCTGTTTGAAAAAGAAAAAATCCATTGTAGTGGAATTTAAGTGCACTATAATGGATTTTATTTTATAAAACGATTATTGAGAACAAGTGTTAGTCGGTAAATTAACTAGCTGACTTATCTGTTGCTTTCTAATTTAATGATATTTAATAAGGAGTACACGAATAGTCCTATGCCAAGGGTGTAAAGAATATAGCCAAATCCTGGAGAACCATATTTAAAGACAGAGAAAGGATTCCAAATTACTATAGACATGATTTCGATAATGATGTACCGCTTGATGTTGCTTGTGTTTTCATTCAAGATACTATCCAGTAGGAGGAAGCCAATAATGCAAATAGCTGATGAGAAAAGTGGATGAGCAGCAAATGCAGGTGTTGGAAGTAAGGTGTTTATCATAATGTTAAACGGTATAAATTGAGACGCCATCACAAGATAAGTAGCTATTGACAGTAGCTTATTTTTAGAAAAGACGGCAATGAAATCATGATAGTTAATATTATTTACTTTAATTAGTTTTTCCTTTTTGTAAAAACGACGGTAAAGGTAAAAAACAAAAACAATAAGAGACAGCAAAAGAGCAAATCCAATGATATAGTAACCAAATAAACGTCTATCTGGTGAAATTCTGATTTGAGACGGATCGAGAGCACCTCCAAGCAATGTATTAAACCATCCTCCCGTTGCCATATTAAGTAAGGATGAGAAAACAGATAAACCGAACAAGGTTCCAGCTGCGGTTGATACTTCTGAGCGTGTAACAACATCTGAAATTTCCTTTAGTATTAGTAAGGTTAGGAAACTATTCAACAATCTCAAAGGGATAAATAGTTTTTCATCTTGATTGATAAGTGTAATGATCTCAAAAATTAGAAATATCAAAAGTACTGGAGCCAGTTTACTTTCTCCATATATGTTCAGATTACCATTAAAAACATTACTTACGTGGATATTTTTAAATATACTATCGAAAAATGTTGCTATAATGAGAAAAATTTGCGTAAACAAAAGAACTCTTGCTATGTCAAACTTCCTATTACTCAAGTTAAAATGTTTAAAATCGATTTTCATACTTTCCTCCGAAATGAGATCAAACTCTCCTATTCATTGAATAATTATAGCATAATCATTATGGGGCTTCAATGTAAAGAAAAAGGATTTTAAGCAATAGAAAGAATTGATAAAAATATTATTACATGCTACACTTTTTTGAGAAACTTTAATTTAAGGGAGTTATAATGAAAAGTAAAATTAGTTTTATGCTTGTATTGTGTTTAGGTATTTTATTAAGTGCTTGTTCACAGAAATCGATTAATGGTGAAGTAACGAAAGACAGTACACCACAGGCAACCAGCTCTAGTAGCAGTGAGGAAAAAATAAATCCAGAAAAGCAATACGCTGAAATTCTTGACAAGTATAAACAACTTTCTGTTGAAGGTTATGATGCTCTACATTCAGTAATAAATGGGGTGGAAAGTGAAGAAGCTATGGTGATGAATTTCATAGCAGATGGTAGCAAATATGATCGTAAAGTTTAGTACTCTTTTTATGACATTAATAATGATAAACAAGAAGAACTTATTGTTGGAACTCCAGATTTTATTTCATCCATCTATACTGTGAAAAACAATAAACCAGTATTTGTTAAAGGTGCAGGGATGCCATCAGTAGGAGCAATACGTTTAAGTCTATCTATTTATCAAGATGGCACCATAATGTTTATTTCTGGTTATGGCACAGATCCTAATTGGGAGGCATCATCTTATAAAATAAAAGATGGTGATATAGTAGAAATAGACAAGACTAACTTTATTTCTGGAAAAGGTACAGATATTGCTAAATTGTTGAATATTACATCAGATAGAGTAGATTTGAAAAAAGCAATATGGCAAGATTTAAGAGACCTTAATCAGGGAGAAGACTCTAAGTCTACAACTGCTAGTTCTTCAACTCGAGCGGATGTAACTGCTATAATGAATGGCAATACATCAAGTATTGAGGGGACTTGGACGAATAGTAAAGGGGAAACAATTATAATTAAAAATGGTAAGATTTCAACCGGACGTTTCGAACAGGTAGCGTTTGAAATTACAACATTTACAAAACAGAAAGAATATCCTTTATTAGTATTAAATACGGGAGAGAATAATCCTCTGGGTAATCCTTCTTTTATTTTAATTTCGGCTAGCGATTCTGTAGATCCTACCAATGATAGCTCTGATTCAACAAAGGATCGTTTAGTTCTCGGTTCTACAGTCGCACAAGCAGCTGTCATTACATCAGATAGCTATTTTTATCGATGATTTTGAATGGGCTCTCATACTTTTACAACAACTATATGATTTTCCTGCAGCTTGATGGAAATGATGATGTATTCCAGAATTTTGATACCATCTTTACTAGGTCTTTACCTGAATAATATTTTTGATTGCAGGGCTAGACATGATTATCTTATTTAATTTCTATTATTTTGGTGAAGGCTAGCTTAGTTTCTACTGAATAAGCTTTTTCGGCCATAACAAAACACTCCTGTTCATAGTTTCACTAGATTTTGACAGGAGTGTTATTTTTGCGTCTCAATTTATGTGTTCAGTACTTATCTATTTTTCTAGTAACCAATCTATGATATTTTTCTTCTCAATACCATTGTAATTGGCTGTTGGCTGAATCGTATCCATTGTTAATAGATACTTGGGGAATTGATCTTTAATGGCTTCTAGTGGTCTAAGTTCTCTGTCTAGTGTTTCTGGAGCAAGTGTTGTTTCACTGACCTGATAATAAGCGTAGTGGCCAACATCAGTTACAACAACAAAATCAACCTCATACTTATCTAAATTACCAACATATACTTGTGAATATCTACGTCTCAATTCCAAATATACAATATTTTCCAAGATATGCCCAATGTCTTCTTTGTGGTCTGGTAATAAGAGATGTCGTAAACCTAAATCAACGGGATAATATTTTTCTAAGCGTTGCAATAATGCTCGACCTTTTACATCAAAACGTGGAACGGAATAAAAAAGTAAACTGTCTGTCAAAGTCGTCAAATAATTTTCCAAAGTATTATGGGATATTGAAACATTTTGGCTGACCAGGGTATTGCGAATCTTATTCGTTGATATTAAGCTACCTGTACTACTGAGAAGGGTTCGGACAATGCGCTCAATAATAGTAGGATTTGGATTTCCCAATCTAGTGACAATATCGTTTAACAGTATGGAGTTATATATTCCTCTGAGATAGTCAATTTTTTCAGCGTAAGATGATGTTTGCAATAAGTAAGGGAAAGCACTGAAGAGATAATTGTTAAAAATTTCTGTTGTATTCAGATTCTCTGAGAGAGATTGACCTGATAGGTATTCTTCAAATGACAAAGGAAGGACCTCTATCTCAACATACCGACCAGTCAAGTTTGTAGCTAATTGGCTACTCATAAAGTAGGCGTTAGATCCAGTCAAATAGAGGTCTACATTTGGTAAGATGAATAGACTATCTGCTACCAGTTCAAATTTTTCAACATGTTGAATTTCATCTAAAAAGATATAGTATGTTTTCTCCTCAACTAACCGCTCTTTTATATAAGCAAATAATGTTTGAAAATGTCGCAGTTCATAGTAACTCAAATCTTCAAAATTGATGGATATAATCTGCTCCTCGTCTACTCCGGTTGCTAGTAACTCTTCTTTATATAGTTGAAAGAGAACAGATTTACCAGCTCGTCTAACCCCACTCACAACTTTAATGATTTGGCGGTCACGATGTCTTCTTAAAAAGTCTAAATAATGTGGTCTTTTAATATAGTTCATAATAGTTACCTCAAAGATAGTATAATATAAATAGTAATTATTTTCAAATATTTAGAAATAATATTTAATTTATTTGATTGTTTCTAAGTGTTTAGAAATAACATCTTGCACTATTTAAATATCTTCAGGATAGAAAAAGAAATTGTCCAAGAATGAAGAAACTGTACATTTGTTGTTAAACTGTACATCATCTTTGTGATACAGTAGTTCGTCTTTCTCAACTACATAAGCTCCGAAAACTAAAAGTGATAACCCTTTGATAACCTCTCAATTTTTAAAAGGGTTATATATGTAAAGATTGAGGATTTATCTCTTACAATTACTTGATTTTAGTGATAATTTACCATAAATATTATAATGTAGAAAAAACCAGGTCTTAAGAAAGCTCGTAAAGCATCACAATTTAGTAAACGTTAATCAATACGATTATATCAACGTTTACAGACATTCAAGAATTTTCTCTTGGATGTCTTTTTTTGTCTAAAAATCAAGAGTTCACCCCCAAATTCACCCCAAATTCACCCCATCATTTTTTTAGACTACGAAATGCAATATCTCCAACAGCCATTGGGATTACATTTGAAGTGTTGACATAAGTCTTAGTTGTAATTGTATCACTGTGAGTGAGTGCTTTATATATTCCATAGTTTAATCCAGTTTTAGCTATTTTATTTTCTCCTTTATTTTGTTATTTTTTGAGTACTAGCTTCTCAGCAAAAACATTGAGAGCAGGTGCCACAGAATTTCCATTCAGCGAAGTGTCCGATAAGAAAATAGGATTAACTGCTTCAACAAGAGCATCTTCTGGAAAGACTGTTGTAGAAGCCGGTGTAATAACGTGGAAGGCACCATGAGTTTTACTATTTAAAATATGTCTTTGGTGCTTTCCTTCCTTACCAAAGATATAACGTGGTGCATTTCCGAGTTTTTCGTAGTAAGCTGGGCCGATAAATTCTGGTTTCATTTTTAAAGTTTCTGGGATCATAAGTTTTTTCCTTTCTGATTGTAAAATAAAAAGAGTTAAGCTGGTAGCTTCACTATTGAGTAGTAGTGAGTAGAGAGTTTACGTTTAAACATTCTAGTATAGAATTCCACTTCAGCATGAGAAAATCCTGTAACAAGGGATTGCTTTGCTAAAGAATCTAAATCATTCAAAGCTTGAGTATATAGCTTTGTGATTAGCTTATCAGATGACTCGAAGATTCTATAAGTAAATGTGTAATTATCGTAAAGTCGTTTATATTGTAGTGCGAAAAAAGTTTGTCATAGTCTTCCCCTTCATTATAAAAGTAAAAAAGCTACTAAGAAAAAGGAAGACTTAGTAGCTTGAGAGTGAGTCTATCAAGGTAGATAGACAGCAGTAAAGAAAAGTTATTTGGTTGAAGAATCCCTCCTTCACGGTGGCAACGTTTAGCAAGGTGCTTTGCATAAATTACCACCGCTTTCCCAGCCAACCTCAATAGGTAGTCGTTATCATCCCCATTTGGTTCTCTTGCGTCCTTTGGCGAAGCCAGTTCACTTTACTATTCGGAAAAGTGCGAAAGTCCGAAATGCGTGGAAGCCCACAAAAATGTTTTATATCTTCACTTCAACCATTTAGGGACTTGACTTTTCTTTCCAAAACAATTACAATAAAGGTACGAAGTTTAGTGTAGTTTTGGCAATCAGTCCTCTGGTTGTCAGACGCACTTTTTATTAAATTGTCAATGATCTCAATCGGTAGGGATTATTATTTTGATGTTCAATATCGCTAACGGCTATATTTATATTTTATCGCCAATGGCGATAAAAGTCGAGAGGTTTTTGAAATTTTTTAACAAAATTTGAAGAGGAACAATTATGGTGTTTGCAGAACGATTAAAAGAATTACGAAAAAAAAGTTACCTAACTCAAGTTGAACTAGCAAAAAGATTAGGAATTGGGCAATCATCCTATGCAGATTGGGAGAGGGGGAAGAAAAAACCAACACAAGAAAATTTAGTTAAGATTTCGCAAGTCTTGGGTGTTTCAATTGACTATCTAGTTGGAAGTTCAGAAGATAATTTAGGTGAATTAGATAATATTGAATTGCTTTTCCGCATGAACTCAAAAGGATTGACTGATGAAGAAAAAAAAATATTCAAGAAGGAATTAATCGAGTTTATGCAAGAGCGGAAGAAATTTTTTGGGAAAACTAATTGATTTTGTTTGAGAATAGATAGTTTTCTTATTTATATTTAAGGGTGGTGTATTATTTTGTCAATAGAGAGTGTTAATACTTATATAAAAAAGAATCTTTTTAGAATTTTTTTAGTAGCTAATTCGATTATTGTTCTTATCATGTTTTTGGGAACAAGGTTATCGAATAATTATTTTTTTGTTTTTACGGTACTTTTTTATTTCTTAATCTATTTAATCTTTTGCTTATATATCTTTGTTATAGAAGTAATTGATTCATTTAAGAAGGAGCCTTATAATACATTTATTTTTTCATGGGCTGTAATTTTTATTTCTGTGCCTATAGTGATTGCTAGTTTTATTGATTCAAGTAATTTGGCAGATTCAATAAAATCATTTTATGCGGTTAGTGTAGGCATCGGTATTAATTATGTTATTGACAGTACAATTAAATATATAGAATCCGAAATTAAAAATGACAGTGAGAAAATATCTCTAACCAAAAAGGCATCATTTACTAAAATTCTTTTTAATGTAATATATATATCTGAATACATTACTTTTATTCTTCTAGAACGAATTCAACTAACTGACTTTGAGTTTTTAAAAAATAAATCTGTTTTTTATACTTTGTATAAACTTCCTATTTTTTTAAAATTAGTATGTATATCTATGGCTATATTTCTAATTTTAATGGGAATTGTTATTGTGTGTATGAACTTAATTAGGAGTGAATTGAAAAAAGAATCAAATAATCAGACTGTTATTTTAAAAAATAAAATTAGAGATGAAATTAAGGAAGAATTAAGTACAATTTCGGAATTAAAAAATTCAATTAAGCGAACTAACGAAGATATTGTAAATGGTTTAACACAAAGTCATAATCAATTACAAGAAGAGTTACAAAAACTAGATACTAAAAAAAAGTAAAAGTTTGAATTATATAAAAAGTGGACAATTTGTACTGACCCCAAAAAGTTAGACAATTAATTTAAGCAAAGGATTTAGTTCTGTATTGTACAGGGCTAAGTCCTTTTAGTTTTACCTTAATTCGTTTGTTGTTGTAGTAATCAATATAGTCGACAATAGCTTGTTCCAAGTGCTCAAGTGACTGAAACGTATTCTCATAACCATAAAACATTTCAGGCTTAAGAATGCCAAAGAAAGATTCCATCATACCGTTATCTGGGCTATTTCCCTTACGTGACATAGATGGTTGGATTCCCTTATTCTTTAAAAAATGATGATAGAAATCGTGTTGGTATTGCCATCCTTGGTCACTATGGAGAATTGTATTTTCGTAATGGTTCTCTGTAAAGGCTTGTTCTAGTATAGCTTTCATTTGTACTAAGTTCGGCGAAGTAGAAAGATTGTAGGAGATAATTTCGCTGTTAAAGCCATCTAAAACTGGTGATAAATAAAGCTTTTGGCTGCTTCAAATTGATGTTGAATAAGATTATCTGCTTTCTTGCCAACCTCTCCTTGGTATGAAGAATACTTCCGTTTACGGCGAATTCGAGCCGTTAAACCAAGTACTTTCATAAGACGCTGCACCTTCTTATGGTTCACTGCGAAGCCACGTTTTCGTAATTCTAGAGTCATGCGACGATAGCCGTAATTTTCTTTATGCTCAGTATAAATTGACTGAATTTCAGCTTTAACTTCATCATCCTTATCACTTTGATCCAGCTGTTTTAAGTGATAATAATAAGTTGAACGGGCAAGCTTAATAATCTTTAGAAGGATATTTAAAGAAAATTCTGTTACCAATCCTTGAACAATTTTCGTTTTTCTTCTTGCTCTTTTTCCTCCTTCAATCGGAGTTCTCTCAACTTTTTTAGAATGGCATTCTCCGCTCTCAAGTACTCATTTTCTGCTTGAAGACGTTCTAATTCTGTCATATCTTCAAATCTCTTATTTGGTTTACGGCCCATTTTAGGTGGTCTCCCTCTTGTTTTAATTTAGGAGAATAATTACGATTCTTCCCCTTTTTGACGAACTTTATACCGTAACGATCAATCAATTTAATCATGTACTGAAGATTAGAAATGTTTATCCCAAATTGATTTGAAAGTTGTCTAAAGCTCTCTCCTTTCTCTCTTAATTCATATATTTGAACTTTATCTTCATAAGTTAATTTCATAATAAAAACACCCCAAAAGTTAGATTTTTCTGTCTAACTTTTGGGGTGCAGTTCACAAGGTACTTTTTTAATATAATTCATT
>JAWFOO010000011.1:0-68721 GCA_032511625.1 Streptococcus mitis
TTCTTTGTTATATACAAAGTATGAGGTTGTCTCACGTATAAAGATTTTATATTTTGTTTGATTCTCTTCTTCCAGAATATCTAATTGATAATTGGGAATCATGACTACCCGTCAAACGGGTGGTTTGTCCCAGGGCTATAAGCCCAAACTACCAGCCAGCGCCTAAAGACGCTGGCTTTCACGTTGTTCAAGCCTTATTGCTCTTGACTCGTCACTTGCCTCTCAAAGAGGCTTTAGTATCACTTACCACTATCCCTAAAGGCATCCTTCTTATTCAAAAAGTAGAAAGAAAGGTTACTGCTATCAAACTTCCAAATTCAGCAATTGAGTAAACAATCCCTACAAGACTATTTGATAATTTCAATTACGTCCATTTTTTTCTCTCATTAATTGGACATAGCCCTTTGTTTCTATTTTTGAATTTAAAAACGAGAACTCTCCGCACATTTTCTCATAAAAATTATGATAATCTTCTTTTGAAAAATCTCCTAAAATCTCTATCTCAAGATAAAATCCAAGACTATCAATCTTATCTAGATTAATCGTTTTATTTTCTAATGCATCATGATAAGTCTTTCTATGTTTACTTATTGTGAAAATATTTGAAAATCCATCTTGCAAGATATTCCTTACAAATTCTAATTTTTCAGATTCCAACTCTATTTCACTTTCACTCCACATTCCTTGTTTTATCGTATCTTTTCTTGTGAAAATACTTGCTCTATTATCATCTTCTTGACGAATTCTGTAGATAAAGCTACCTACCTCATCATTTTCAAATTCTCTTCCTTTTGTTTTAAAATATTCATCGACTTGCTTATTTTCACTCTTAAATTTATAAGATTTTTCTAAATATGAAATAGCATTATTATAATCTCTCTCATTGTTTAGTTCAAATCTAACTTCTAATTCATTCATTAAGTTTACCTCTCAATTCTTCAAAGGCTGAAGTCTCTTTAAATTCACTCAGTCTATAGTAAGTTTCTGTAGATGTTTTATGGACAAAAAGCCTAATATTTTCTTGCACTCATTTTAGCACTTCAATATAATACTGTCAAGAATTTTGATGACATTTTTTTATTTATTTTTGTTAAATACATATTTGTATCTTTTTAGATTAAAAAAACGATGCTTAATTGAACATCGTCTTTACTATTCTGTTATATCTGCAATGTAATGCTCGATTTTAAGAGCCATTGACATATTTCCCTCAAGCTTATATAGAAAATAAGCCGTTTCAAAGTACTCTTTTACTGCAACTTTAGAAGAAAAATTCTTACTGACATTTCCCATCAATAAATACAAATCAGCCAAAAGATACGTTGTTCTATACGTCTTACATTGCTTTATCGTATCTGTGATTTTAGTAATGGCTTCTTCAGTATTATTCTGCAGCCATAGATAGCGACAAACATTATAATTAAATTTAATAGAAAGGTTTAATTCTTCGATTGTTTTTAAATTGAGTTGATTTACTTGATACTCTAACTTTTCTCGAATTTCATTAAAACTCTCTAAATCTTCAATATCATAATAAAAATTAAATAGAGTATTTGAAACTTGAAGGTAGGTCAAGTCAGTTACACTTAACTGAGACAGTACCTTCTCCAATCTTGCCACAGCCTCCTCTTTTTGCCCATAGAAATAAAAATCTATAAGAGATTTTATCCACTCCATATAAAACTTATCTACTAGAGACAAGCGATGTACTTTTACACTCTCTAGTTCATATATATATTTCAAAGACTCATAATTTCGATTTGTGATAAATGTCTGAGCTAACTTCTTAAACTCTGATAGCTCGTCAATCTCCTCTTCAATTTGCTCATTAAAAAAATAATCCATACTAACTTTTAACTTCTTAGACAGAGCATATAAAAAGTCTGCTCCTGGAGTAAATTCTCCATTCTCTAATCGACTAATCTGTCCCTGTTTACATATCCCCTCAGCCAATTCTCGCTGAGACATTTTTAATTCTTTTCGTCTATTTTTTAATCTTGTTGCTAATAATGTGCCCACGTTTGCATTTTCCTTTTCTATTCGATTTCAATTTCAATTCTAACATGATTAAATTTTAAATACAAATTAATAAACCAAAAGATACAAATTATATATAAACAATGACTAGATAGGTTATTTTTGAAAACCCAGCCCTTCTTCTTTTGAGATTTTCTTACTTAAACGATTAATAAACGTATTCACTTTAAATGGATTAGATATTAGACTATCATGTTTAAATTTTGTTATTAATATATTTAACAGACCACAAATAGTCTTTTACAACATATCACATTCAGGGGAATAATAACGATTTATAACTAAAAAAATTTTTTGGAACAAAAATAGCTAAAGATGTACATTATCAAAGTGAAAACTGGAAATTTTAAATGTTATTTATTTTATCAAAAATGTACCTTATTAAAGTGAAAACTAAAAATTTTTCAAATGTACATTTTTGAAATTTAACAACAAAAAAACACCTTAATGGAATTATTTAAGAATTCTAAGGTGTTTTTTATTCATTTGTTTTAAAAAACTAAATAATTTATAAAACTGGAAATTTTTTCAATTGTACATAATCCAAAAATGTACTTTTTAAAATAAAATTTTTGACATATCAAAGCGTTTTTATGTAGCTGCTATGCTCGTCGAAATTGACCTAAACTGAAAAAACCAAGCTACATTTTAGCAACTTGGTCTCCCAAAATCTTCTTGAAAGGCACGAAATGTTTCCTTTTTCTTCTTCGACCCTTGCAAATTAAACATGGTTCTTTATGACGTTTCTCAAATAAAGCTCTATTATATAAGGACATCTTGTACCTATGTTTATCATTATTTATGCAGGTCCACCACACATTGTTCCGACTCTTTTCACTGACTTCACTAGGGTTAGCTAATAGAATATTATTTAAGTAATCCCATTCGTGAACTTAAGATTGGCTGAGTAACATCAAATGAGTTGTATCCTGGTAATACTTTTCGTCCAAAACAGTAAGGACAGCAATTATCATTCTCATCACACAAATTTATCACCTAATTAAAAGTCTATTATCTGTATACTACAATAACTCTGTCTATAAAACAACGGGTTTTAAGCAACTTTTAAGTTGATTAGTTCAATGAATTTAGACTATTGCTTTTTATAACGACTATAAATTGTATGCTCAATGCTATAATTTGTCTTCCGAATCTACTTCTTCATAATTTATCGGAATTAAAGCAACTTCACTGCTTAGAGTAGATTGTTTTTCATTTTCACTTATTTGAATGGCATTTTTGAGTGAAAAAATAACTTCTCTTACAAGATTTAATAAATCTAATGTACACTCTTGCAATTCAAATTCAGTTAGATACAATCTACTTTCGTTATTATCTACACTTCCATCAAAAAAATTCAATGTGATATTAGTAAACCTATGCTCTAAATAATTTCTAATAGTTTTTAATCGCTTTGAGTGTGGATTTGCTGTCAAAGAATTATTACCATTATCAAAATCTTTCGATATCCAAAATATAGATGATAGACCAATATTCTTATCCAACAACTTATCTAAATTGCTATCTGTTCTCCAAATTGAATGAAAATTTACTTGTCGAGTCTCAATTTTTAAAGAATAATATTCATTTATAAACATTCCTACTTTATCTAATAATGAATATAGTGTTTTAAAAGCTGCTTTTAATCCTTCTACTCGGATAGAATATTGTACGTATTCTAGACCATCAATAAGATTAACATTCTCGTCAGCATAATGAACCGAATCAATCTCAATGCTATTAAAACAGAGATAACGCGCATAAACATATTCTTGCTTAATTTGATTAAACATAGAAATATATTTGTTTAAATCTTTATCCGATTGAAATAATAAACTTGGTAGTAAAAGATTATCATCATATCTATTTATATCGTCAGCTTGTAAGTCATTAAGTGGATTAAGATACAGCCCGTTGTTCCAACACCATTCGCGATACTTTTGTGAATTAGGATTATAATCGATGGTTTTACAAGAGCATTCATCTAAGTCTTTATAATTAAGATATTGTTCGTAAAGTTCAATAAATCGCTTTTCTGCATAATCAACTCTGTTTGGATCTGAAACAGTTATGCTTGTTTCTATTAAATTTTTAATTTTTTTAATAAAGTGGAGGTGTTCGTTATCATTCAAAAAATTACGATAATGATCTAGACAAATAGCCAAGTTACCACTAGCCATTGTGAATCTTGGATTGATTTGTATACATTTACAATACATCTTAATAGCTAACTGCTTTCTACCACAAGCATCTAATAAATTTGCGTAATTAGTGTAAAGTGAACATAATAATGGGAAAACAAACCCACTGTTCTCAGAATTTATATCAACGTTATTTGAAATTTCGATAGCTTTTCTAAAGTAATAAATTTGTTGAACTGTAAAATCGGTATCTATGTTGAAAACTAAGTTATCACTTAGTTCAAATATATCAGCGTATGCTGTCCCAATAGAATAAAATAATTGAATTTTGGAAATATCATCAATAGTATTTTCCATATTTTTTCCAAATTCTATTAGTCTATAGATTTCCTCTATATTTTTATGTTTAAAAGCATTATCGAAATCCATTGACAATTTAAGTATACTATGATTAATTGGATTATTTGTTAACATCTTCATCCCAAACTAAATATTTCGATTTTAAATTTGATTTTCCTTTATTTTCCTGTTCTTCAACTAACATATCAGATAAAAACTCTTTTATCATGTCCCAATTAAAATTCTCTTTAAATCCTCTACTACCATCAGAAGGAACATTTAATTAAAATGTTGCAAATACGGTTTCACAAGTTCTTCTTGGAAATTTTGCTAAATAAGAATCAAAAAATGAATTTGAATACCTATAATGATGGCTATGAATAAAGTCTTTCCATGTATTTAGCATAGTCGCTTCGTCTACAATATCTATTACAGAAACTTCTTCAAGTGGTCGGTCTTCAATATTTCCCCATGCTTTTTTCATTAAATTAACAGCATCTACATCACTTTTAGGAGCACTGTATCCAAAAATAGTTAACATATATGAATGATCGATAAAGTAATCTAATCCTTTCCAACACCAATTTATGTAGTCGTCGGAAGAATAGTCTTTATTTTTCACTGGATACAATAATTTTGTTGGATAAAATTTATTATGACATGTTGGGCAGTAGCAATCTACTCCTCCAAACTCAATATGTTCTTCACAAAACCCAACAGCTACATTACCATGTAAACAAAGAATTTGTGGCAAGTTCAGAGTAATTTTTGGGCAGCGAATATAAGCCTGTATAAGTAAAGGGTCCCAATTAAACGTAGCTATACAATCTTTATTAGTTAAACTTAATATTAAGAAATCATAAATTGTTGGTTCATCAGGTAACTCCAAAGAAGCAAAATAATCATAGAGCCTTTTTTCTAGTTTTCTAACGATTTCGGAGCACTCTTCTCTCTTAAATAATTCTGAATAGATATCCTCTAAATTTTCGCTCTTTGTCTGTAATTCAACACCAGCAAGAATTTCTTCTAAATTTAGTTTTTTTAGCAATCCATTCATAACTGAAGAACTTTTGCCATTTTTATCACCATCTGGAATTGCTGCAATAGTAGCACCAGCGCCTAGAATAACTGTATGTGATCTCATGTCATTTCTCCTGAAAGTCTTTTGACACTATTATACCACTATATCTACTTTATTTATGCTTCAATACTATTATTATAACCATAAATATTTTAAACAAAAATGTACAATTGAACCACCACTTCTTCTACACCTATTAGAGTAAAAATGTACAAATCAATTTCTTAGATTGGATAATATTATGTACTAGAAAACATACAAAACACCACTCCAGAATAATGTACAAAACAAAAATAAAGTACACTTTTTAAAGAATGTACTTTATGCTTCTAATTCAGTTGTATCAATGGTTTAGCTCTAGTTTAGTCAATTGTACATAAATTTTTAGTTTTCGATTTTCCCCATTTTTTAGGCTCTCTATTTCATAACAATCAATTCATTTTATCACATACCTTAGCCCGAAAAATCCACACCCAATCTTTTTGAAAGGTGTTTAAAGTTTTTTACTTGCTTTCTTAGTTCATAAAGCTGAACCTTAACCTCATTTGTCCAATTCCATAATAAAAATAAGGACATTCTAACAAAGGAAGTCCTTATTTTTTAACTAATAGATGTCAAAGTTACTTTGCTGATCCACTTTATATGTACTCATTGATCAAAGAAAAAACACTAATCTATTTTAAAAAACTAAATTGTGATAATTGCCTATAAATAAACTTTCTAGATTCTTTTTTCTTTCTTTACTGTACTAAAAATGCCCCCTGCCGGAATCGAACCAGCAACTACTCCTTAGGAGGGAGTTGTTATATCCATTGAACTAAGGGAGCTAGATAAAAACTCTGCTGAAGAAGCAGAGTTTTTTAGTCGAATTAACGACGGATTTCTTTGATACGAGCTGCTTTACCTTGAAGAGCACGCAAGTAGTACAATTTCGCACGACGTACTTTACCGTAACGAACAACTTCGATCTTTTCAACACGTGGAGTGTGGATTGGGAAGATACGCTCAACACCTACACCGTTAGAAATTTTACGAACTGTGTAGTTTTCTGAGATGCCAGCACCTTTACGTGCGATAACAACACCTTCAAAAATCTGGATACGTTCACGGTTACCTTCGACAACTTTCGCGTGTACACGAACAGTGTCACCAGGACGGAATGATGGGATATCTGTACGAAGTTGACCTTCAGTCAAGCTTTGGATTAATGGATTCATTTTATTCTCCTATCTTTGTCAATCTTGAGGAATCCTCCTCAGCGGATAAACTGTATTTTTGTGCGTCCATTACACACAAGATACAGTTTACCAAATTTCCACAAAAAAGTAAAGAAATTTATAGCAAAATTCCTAAAAAAATCGCAACTAAACCACCTAGATAGGTCAAAGTCAGGTAAGAATAAAAGACCTTCTTATCACTAAGCAGTCTTTGAAGTTCGTCATTCAAGGTCGAAAAAGTTGTTAAACCTCCGCAAAATCCTGTTGCTAGAATAGCATAAACTTCCTTAGATTCCACATGATTATAGAAAAGTCCAATCAAAAAACAACCTAAAAGATTGGCTATGAGCGTTCCGAGTGGCAATTTAGATGCTTGATTATAGCGGGAAAAGAAATACCGTACGAGCGCTCCTAAGCCACAAGCAATTGCAAGATAGACCATTACCATTTCTTCCTCCCTAGAAAATAAGCCAAGAGTAGACCTCCACCAATACTCAAAAGCAAATACATAACTAAACTAAGATAACGCCCTGTATCCAGTAGTTTCACAGCATCAAGCATGAGACTAGAAAAGGTTGTCAAACCACCACAAAAACCTGTACCCAGTGCTAAAATAACGCCTTTACTGGTTCCCTTATAGACTAAATAGCCCTTAACAAGATACACCAAGCAGAAAATGCCTAAATAGTTAACAAGAAGGATGCCCCAAGGGAAATCTGGACTGGCTGGTAACCAAGTAGAAACCAGGTAGCGAACCAATCCACCCAACATAGCAGCTAGAAAAATTCCTAGCGGATAAAATTGCTCTTTTTTCATTTGATATTTTGATCCTGATAATCACGCGAACGTTTGAGTATGTCCGAAAAAGTCGAGACAATAGTCTCCTGATAGCGCTTGTCCTCTACACGACTTCTAACCTTTTCAAAGATAATTGCTTCTCTCTTGGTATCTAAAATCGGTTTACCCGAAGCTTTCTTATAAGCCACAACCCCTTCAACTAAGTGCATTCGTTCTTCTAGAAGTTTAACAATTTGATCGTCGATGTGATCAATTTCTTGGCGAATAATATCTAAATCCATACAGTCTCCTCCTTTATTTGAATTATTGTATCAAAAAGCCATCAAATAGGCTAGTAAAATCCCAACTCACGATAAGAAAAATGCACTGATTGATTACATCAGTGCACTTTTGTGCTTATCCTACTTTAGCAGCCAATTCTTCTGCGAATTGTTCCAAGCGCTCAATATCTTCTTCCTCGGCAGAAAGATCAACTTTAACACACTCTGAACCTTTTTCTGCTCCTGTTGACACAAAGACACGGTCAAAGTCATCAACAGCCTTACAGAATTCATCGTAGAAGGTATCTCCTGAGCCGACCACTCCATAGATTTTGCCATTCAAGTTGAGGTCTGCTAGGTCTTCATAGAAGTCCATCATCTCATCTGGCAATTCTCCATCACCATAAGTATAGGTCGCAACGATAGCGATGTCTGCTTCCAAGAAGTCTGAAGCGTCAACAGTTGTACATTCATCAACATCGACATCCAAGCCCAAGTCACGTAATTTGTCTGCTACAATATCTGCAATTTCTTCGGTATTACCGGTCATACTGGCAAATACAATTTTTGCTAATGCCATATCGTCCTCCTCAATTTATCTTTCTCCATTATATCACATCTTTTTCATTTTAAAAATAAAAATTCTTGTGCTACAATGAAATGAGAAAGAATTGAGGTTATTTATGGACATTTGCCATCAAATTTTAGAAAAAATCAAAGAATACGACACGATTATCATTCACCGTCATATGAAACCAGACCCAGATGCCTTGGGAAGTCAAGTGGGCTTGAAAGCTCTTCTCAAACATCATTTCCCAGAAAAAACTATCAAAGCAGTTGGTTTTGATGAACCAACTCTTACTTGGATGGCTGAAATGGATCTCGTTGAAGATCGTGCCTATCAAGGGGCACTTGTCATCGTCTGTGATACGGCTAATACTGCTCGTATCGATGATAAACGCTATAGTCAAGGTGATTTTCTCATTAAAATTGACCACCATCCAAATGATGATGTATATGGTGACCTATCTTGGGTGGATACTAGTTCAAGTAGCGCTAGTGAGATGATTACCCTATTTGCCCAAACAACTCAACTGGCCTTGTCAGATCGCGCTGCTGAATTACTCTTTGCAGGAATTGTTGGTGATACAGGTCGCTTCCTCTACCCTTCTACCACTGCACGGACTCTTCGTCTGGCTGCCTATCTAAGAAAACAGAACTTTGACTTTGCGGCTCTCACTCGTAAAATGGATACTATGAGCTACAAAATTGCTAAACTTCAAGGATACATCTACGACCATCTGGAAGTGGATGAAAATGGTGCAGCTCGCGTTATCCTGAGTCAAGAAGTCTTGAAACAATTCAATGTTACCGATGCTGAAACTGCAGCTATTGTCGGTGCACCTGGACGCATTGACAGTGTGAGTCTCTGGGGAATTTTTGTAGAGCAGACTGATGGCCACTACCGTGTTCGCTTACGCAGTAAAATCCATCCTATCAATGAAATTGCCAAGGAACATGATGGTGGAGGCCACCCTCTAGCAAGCGGTGCTAATTCCTATAGCCTAGAAGAAAACGAAATCATCTACCAAAAGTTAAAAAACTTGCTTAAAAACTGATAAAATACTTGCCAAACTTTTCAGAATCTGATAGACTAGTAAGGTAACAATCTATGGCTCGCAAAGAGACCATGGCAGAAAGGAAATATTGCAAAATGAAAAAAGATATCCATCCAGAATATCGCCCAGTTGTCTTCATGGACACAACTACTGGTTACCAATTCCTTAGCGGTTCAACAAAACGCTCTAACGAAACAGTTGAGTTCGAAGGCGAAACTTACCCATTGATCCGTGTGGAAATTTCATCAGACTCACACCCATTCTACACTGGACGTCAAAAGTTCACTCAAGCAGATGGACGCGTGGATCGTTTCAACAAAAAATACGGTCTCAAATAATGATAAAAAGACAGCTTCGGCTGTTCTTTTTTGTTTCTTGAAATCAACTGCTGTTTTCATGTTCCAGACTCGTACTCTTCGAAAATCTCTTCGGTAATTTAATGTTAGGGGATTTATACTAACAATAGACTTTTAACCCTAAAATTGATAAAATAGGGAAGAAAATAATTGTAAAAGGAAACTATAAATCACCATGATGAACATGCAAAAATTGAACATACTGTTTTTAATTTTTGTAAACATCAAAAAGGTTGGTTTAAAAGGATTTTAAGCCCTTAAGATTTTTTATCCAACACTACTATTCACGCATCCAAGACAAAATCTTGGCAAAAAAATACAGTAGCAAAGAGTACACCAAACTACCACTCATTATGGGCGGTAGTTTTCTTTTCGTCTAAAATAGAGATAAAAAGATAGGTGGTAGCCTTATGCGTTACGGTTATGTTCGAGTATCTACAAGAGAACAAAATATTGATAGGCAATTTTCAGCCTTGGTAGAAAACAAATTAGCAAAAGAAAATATTTTTATTGATTATGTTTCAGGAAAGGATTTTGACAGAATCGAATATCAAAAATTATTAACTACCTTGAAGGAGAATGATGAATTAGTTATTAAATCAATTGATAGATTGGGAAGAAACTATGATGAAATTTTAGAACAATGGCAATCAATTACTAAGAAAAAGAAAGTAAATATAACTGTTTTAGATTTCCCCTTATTAAACACAAAGAACAGCGATGACAATATCACAGGAAAACTAATATCCGATATCGTTTTGCAAGTTCTATCTTATGTGGCACAGTTTGAAAGAGAACAAATCAAACAAAGACAAATGGAAGGAATACGAGAAGCAAAGAAAAAAGGGAAAAAATTCGGTAGACCAAAATTGATTGCCCCGGATAATCTCCCTGATGTAATAGCTCAATATACCAAAAAAGAAATAACCTTACGAGAAGGTGCAGACATCTTAGGAGTATCAAAAAGCACCTTTCATAATTGGATAAAAAATTCATAGTTCCTGTCAAAAAACCTAGGATTTTTTGGACAGGAAATACACTTTATTTTAGAACTATTTTCGTTAGAAAAAAGGTTCTAAAATCCAGCATTTTGACCGATTATTATTACACTACCATTCTATCAAGTTTGTCCAAAAAAGTCTAGATTTTAGGACAAACTGATTACTTTACAACAAATAAAAATAGGGAGTATCAAATGAATGCACAAACAAACTAAAAAATTTACACTTGCAACTATCTCAGCTCTATCACTTCTTGGCACTGGAGTTATCACAGCTAATCAAGTATCAGCTAGCGAGAATACGAGTACTGAAAAACAAATAGAAGCAACAATTACAAAGGTTGAAATTGATTATTTTGGACTTAGCTTCGAAGGAAAACTTTCAGAGCCACTACCACATGGAGGTGATAATGCTGCTAAGGGAAATGTTACTTTGATTGATAAAGCGACCGGAAAAATTGTGTACCAAAGTCACGATGCTGTCATTTTTAGTGGCTTAACTAAAGATGTCAGTGATCAATTTTTACAACCTTTATTTTATAGCAATCAATTTAAAGGTGATATTTTTGTTTCAGAACAATTTCCAGATGGAACATATATTTTGGAGATGTCTGGAGAAGCTGGTTCGCCTTACGGTGACTTAACTGATACAAGAAAACGTGTCTTTAAAGTTAGAAAAGATGTGACTATCGGAAATCCTTCTACAAATTCAAATACTAACACAACAACTCAATCAGGTTCGAATTCTAATATCTCAGGTAGTTGGCTACAATCTGGTTCTCGTTGGTGGTACAAACACGCCGACGGTTCCTATACAACTAATGGCTGGGTAAAAATCAATGGTGTTTGGTATCGTTTTGACAACTCTGGCTGGATGCAAACTGGCTGGGTAAAAGACGGTAGCTGGTACTATCTCGACGGTTCAGGTGCGATGAAGACAGGTTGGGTCAAAGATAACGGTAGCTGGTACTATCTTCAAGACTCAGGCGCTATGAAAACTGGCTGGATGAAGGTATCTGGTAAATGGTACTATGCTTATAGCTCTGGTGCACTAGCAATCAATACAACGACCCCTGATGGCTATCGTGTTAATTACAACGGTGAGTGGGTTTAACATACAATAGAAATAGATTAAGGAGACAATTATATGAACAAAGTTATAAAAATTGAAGATGAAACAGTTTATGTTGGAAAAGGTGATAATGGCCAATTTACTGCAATTTCAAGAAAAAGTTTTGGTTTTGAACCACAAGTAGGTGATTACGTAGAATTTTATCAAAACGGTGATGAGTATATTGTTTCAAAAATAGATAACACATCTCCAGCTAGCTCTAGCCAACATTCAAATGGAGTGAGTGATAAATCTAAACTGGCCGCAGCCTTATTTGCCCTATTTTTAGGAGCACTTGGTGGATACGATTTTTACATCGGAAATTCCAAACAAGGATACAAGCGTATCGGCATAACTCTGCTAGCTATCATTCCTATTTTATTGCCATTTGTTTTACTAGCAAATGCAATTTGGAATATTATAATTACTATTCAAGTTTTAACGTCCAAAACTGGTAGCAAATGGCACCAAGATGCTCAAGGTTTAGAATTGCAAGATTAAACATATGAAAAAATTATTTCTATTCAGTATTAGTATTTTAGCTATCTCTATTTTAACGGCTTGCCAACATCAGAGTGAAAATACTTCTGCAACAAGTTCTGAAGCGATTGCCTCAAGTACTAGTTCCACTTCTTCCACATCGGAAGAAAAGAAAACTGACTACACCCTGTACAATCCTATCCTTAAAGAATATGCCAAAGTATTAGATGGTTCACCAGCTTCACATACAGAGGTCAATTCAAAAGCAAACTTAAAAAATACTTATCCTAAAGAATATTCTGGATTACAGTATAGCTTGTATGATTTAGACCAAGACGGTACGGACGAACTTTTGATTGCCCTAAAAATGGATTCTAACTATTACGATTTATTAGATATTCGAACTCTTAAAAATGACGAAGTTATTCGACTGACCAATGCAGAAAACAATCTGGACTTTATTGGAGAGCGAGTACATTTTAATCCTTTAGAAAATGGCTATTTCCAATTATCTACCCGTGTATCTACTAATCAAATCCAAGTTAAACTATACAAGTTAAATCAGGATGGAACACGGTTAGAGTTAATTAGCGAATCAGATACAGAAGAGGGACTGGGGACAAAACCACCTTCCCTTGATATAAGATCTTTCTCTTGGAAGTCTGTCACAAGTCTCATAAATGGAGAAACTAGCCTTCCGTCAGAAAGCAAAGGGATGGATATTTCTGCAATTCAAAATGGGGATTTTTCTAGTGTCTCAGGAACTTGGAGGAATCGTTCAGGTATTGAATTTACTTTCGACAAAAATGGTTTAGTAAGTGATAAGTCCAAAATTTCAATTGAACATGCTAAAGAAATTGACCACTATCTTAAGGCAAATTCTGTTTCTAAAGATGGAGGTGCTGGTGCAGCTATTGCCTTTTTACCAGCAGGAATCCCTATAACTATGTCTGTCACCTCTTCTACAGATAATGGCTATACCGACTCATCTGATATCACACAAGACCGCTTATGGTTTGGACAACAACTTATCAATGGTAGTACTGAGGGATTTTTCTATAAAGTAGAATAGTGTTAGTAAACCCTTAAACGAGCTCATAAAATATCTAGCAACTTTTCATAAACACATATAGGATAAATATTCTTATGCTCTGAGAATATCTATCCTATATTTTTATTCCATCTACATCCCTATCGATACTTGATGAATTCTCTCTAAAAAAGATTAGACTTTTAGTCTCAAAATTGATAAAATAAAAAAGAAAATAATTGAAAAAGGAAACTGTAAATCACCATGATGAACATGCAAAACATGATGCGCCAAGCACAAAAACTTCAAAAACAGATGGAACAAAGTCAAGCAGAACTTGCTGCTATGCAATTTGTTGGCAAATCTGCTCAAGACCTTGTTCAAGCGACCTTAACTGGAGATAAGAAAGTTGTCAGCATTGACTTCAATCCAGCTGTCGTTGACCCAGAAGATCTTGAAACTCTTTCAGATATGACTGTTCAAGCCATCAACTCTGCTCTTGAACAAATCGATGAAACTACCAAGAAAAAATTGGGTGCTTTCGCTGGAAAATTGCCATTCTAAGCATAAGAAAAACAAGCATTCATGAGAATACTTGCCTATCATGGGAGGAACAACTGTTCCTCTTTTTGCTTACTAAAAATTAAAGAATTCCATGGCCTGTTTGAAAAGCAATTCAGTATACTCTGGGTCTTCTTGGGCAATGGTAACTTGCTCTTGAATCATTTCCAAGTCATCCGTTATCATGCCGTCTGCACCCAAATGAACAGATTTATCAAAGGACTCTGAACTATTGATGGTCCACACGTACAATTTCTGATCGGTATTCCAAAGCTTGTTGACAAAATTTTCATCCAAGGTTGAATACTCCATGGTGTAACCTGTAGCCTTGGTTCTTGGAAAAATACTATTATAAGGTAGGATTAAAAAGACTGGCATTTGAGTATCGTAGGCTAAAACCTGGTCAATCACATGGTAGTCCAAGGATTGCATTTGGTGACCATTCTGCTTAAGAACAGTTCCATATTTTTCCATAAAGCGTTTCATCATATTTGGACTATCTTTTCGACTGGTTTTAATTTCAATAAGGAGTTTTTGATGCAATTCATTGGCTTTATTGAGATAGTCATCAAAACTAGACACCTTGCTATGATAGCCATTTTCTGAAATATCAAGTTTGGTTAATTCTTCCAAAGTGAGATCCTGAGGATTGGCATTAACACCTGTTAAATTTTTGATATTGGCATCATGCATCATGACAAACTGGCCATCTTTGGTTTCCTGAACATCTGTCTCAACGAAATCTGGACCTAGTTGGGCTGTCCTTTCTAGAGATTGGACAGTATTTTGGACACCATTCTTATTAGATACTCCCCTGTGAGAGATAATCAAAGGTTTATTAGCAACCGGAGCTTCTAAATAAACATAACCCTCAAGAGCGAAAAAGATACAAGCACAGCCCATCACTCCCCATCTCATCCAGTGGTCTTTCTTTCTCCTTGGTGTGATTTCTAGTTCTTCTCCTGTTAAGAAGGAAACAAACTTAATGAGAAAGTAAGTCAAGGCCATATAGTGGAAATTCTTGATTAAAACAAAGTTGATAATTCCCAGCACAAGAGATTCCTTATGGGTCAAACCATCCATTAGTACCTGACTTGCCAAGATTGGAATCAATAAAAGAATGAAAAATAGGTAGGTTTTGACGACAATCCAAAGCAAGTTCCAAATATAAAACCAGGAGTGCTTTCTTGTCTTTTCTAGACTGTATCTGACTGCTTCTTTGACTGTTTTCTTCTCAAATAAAAGCTGAGGTAGGGCAAACATGAAACGCACTGAAATGTAAAATAGAAGTAAAGCCAGAATAGTAACCACTATACCTACTAGCCAATACTTGTCTTCTACATAATCAACGATAAAGTCCGGAATGACAATTTTATTGAGGTAGTAAATCTTTAAAATCTTTCGAATCAATGGAAAGAGCATCATGACATAAAAGAAGATAAAGGCTATCTTTGCAAGCGTGACTTGCTTCATAAACAAGATACTTTGGCGAAAGACCTTACGACTGTACTCCAGCAAGGTCCTTTTTTCATGGCATAATAAATGCCGAGCACCAATAAAGAGAAGTCCTATCTGGTAATAGGCGACCAGTAAATTAACGATTACCAGAACAAATAAAGCAAGACTAACAAAGGGAGAACCCTTTATAATGGCAAAAATATTGTTGTAGGATAGAAAGAGATAACCTGTCTGACGGAGCAAAAGTCCAGCAATCCAAGAATTTGACGGTAACCAGACAAACTCAATCATCATGAAAGTCAAGAAAAAGAGAAAGAGTATTTTATCTAGATTAAAGTATATCTGCTTAAAACCTAGATTTTTAGGTTTTTCAGGTTTCATAGGCACTCCTAATCAAATAATTGAGACAAGTCCAAGCCTCCAAAAGGATTATTCGAGAGGCTACTTTCTGCCCCTAACAATTCTCTAGCTTGGTCTGACTCTAGAAAGGACTCGTAAACACGCGCTGTCATACGTGCATCCTCTAGACTATTATGAGACTGACCTTGAAATCCAAGAAATGAGGCAACAGTTTGCAATTTGAGATTGGCAATGCCATGTAAATCTGAACTACGACGTTCAAAGGCTTCATCATATAGATCCACCTTATACTGTTGGCTATAATCTAAACCATGCTCTGCTAGAATAGGCAAATCACTTTTAGCAGCATTGTATCCAACCATCGGCAAAGCACCCACAAACTCTTGGAATTCTTTTATGACTTCCTCCACTAGAGGAGCATCTTTTAAGGTCTCGGCTGTAATCCCAGTCAAACCATTGATAAAACTTTTTAGAGGCACACTGGTATGAACATAGGAATCATAGGCATCGATTTCCTGACCATCTCTAAAACGCACTGCCGATACTTGAATCAAGTATGTTTGCCCTTCATGCTGATTAAATTCTAAATCGAAAGCAATGTAATCTTCTAATCGTTCCATTCTATACTTCTCCCATACGGTTATTTTACTTGAGCAACTATACTATTTAGAAATAAAAGAAGCCATCAGGTTAGCATTTAACCTAAACAGCTCCTTGATTATCCTCCAAATAAACGAGCAAAAAAGCCTTTCTTAGTTGATTGGACTTCTTCTTTTGCTTGGTCCAGCTCTAGCTTAAGATTTTCTTGATCCTTCATGGCTTGAAGGGTCAATTGTTGCTGCTGATCGAGTTGTTTGTCTTTCTCAGCAATCTGACGGTCCTTGATACGCATCTGCTCGTCTTTTTCTGACAACTGACGATCCTTGGCTTTTAATTGTTCATAAAGACGAAGAATTTCTGCATTCTTCTCATCAACCAGAATCTCCATCAGTTCACGTTGCTTGACATCTTCACTGACAGGCTCATCTTCAAAAATCGTTTTTTTATAGATTTCTTCTAGCTTAATCAAGCCACTTCTGGTAACGACTGTTACCCCTTTGTCATTTTTATCTGTGTCTTCTTCTGGTAATTCTTTGACACGGTTATTGATTGCTTGACGAGATAATCCTAAAACCTCTGCAATCTCACTGACGGTCATTTCAATACTCATAATATCCTCTGAAACGTTTTCTAGCTTTTCTTTATTTAAATCTTATCATAAGCTAGATAAACTGTCAAATTTCCGCTTAATCTAAAGCCTTCAAAAAGGCTAACAAGACTTGGGCAGAGCGACGTCCAGCTTCGATAATAAACTCATCAAAAGAGATGTTTGCTTCATGGTTGGCATTATCACTCATAGCTCGGATGACTAAGACTGGAAGATTAAGAGCATGCGCTGCCTGAGCAATAGCTGCCCCCTCCATCTCGACTGCTAAAACTTCTGGGAAATGGGACTTAATCGCTTCTATCTTGTCATTTCCTGCAACAAAACTATCTCCTGTAGCAATCAAACCAAGATGCCAGTTCTGGTCCAATTGAGATAGACTCTCTTGAATTTTGGCAACAAAGGTTTTATCTGATTCGAAATAAAGCGGTTGTTGCGCCATTTGTCCATATGCATAGCCAAAAGCTGTAACATCCACGTCATGATAGACTAATTTATCAGCAATCACAACATCTCCAACAGCAATACCCTCTGCTACTGCTCCAGCAGATCCCGTGTTAATCAAAGCATCCACTTGGAAATGATCAGCCAAAATCGCCACACTCATAGCAGACATGACCTTACCGATTCCACTTTCTACAAGAACGACTTCATGAGAGGCAATGGTTCCTGTGTGATAGGTATTCCCTAAAACAACTTGCTCCTGGGCATTGTCTAAATGCTGGACCAGATACGCCAGTTCTTCTGGCATAGCCGCAATAATTCCTATTTTCATTTCAATTCCTTTTCTATTACAAAAGTTTCATTGCTAAGACAAGCAAAATCAAGAGAAAGATGACAGCGAATAAGATTTTATTCAACTTAGAATTGAAGACATTTCTCTTGGTATTTTCAATGCGACGGCTTTTATGAATAGACGGTTCGACCTGAATCTTCAAAGTTTCCTGGCTAAAACCATGATCCTTAGGATTGGCATAACCAAAACGGGAAGAAGAGGTTGGTAAAATTTTTGTCTCCTCATCATCTAGCAAAGGGGGACCCGAAATTTTTTCGCCTCTATTAGCTCTTTCAATCATTTCATCCGTTAATAAAGGTTTACCCATACTGACCTCCTCTATTTTTTGTTCAATTCCCAATACTGAATAGCCATAATTGTCTTGGCATCACATATATGACCTGATTGGATTAATTCCTTGGCTTCTTCTAAGTTCACTTCAAGGACTTCTAAGGTTTCATCTTCATCCTGCGGGCGCGGATTTTCTACCTTTGTCAAACCGCTAGCTAGGTATAGTTTTAATTTTTCATTACAAAAGCCAATGGCTGAGTAAAAATCGTACAAGAGTTCTAATTTCCCTGTATAGGCTGTTTCTTCCTCTAATTCACGAAGTGCTGCTGCGACAGGGTCTGTGTTTTCTCCTACTTCCAACTTTCCGGCTGGAATTTCGTAAGAGACAGCCTCGATAGCTTTGCGGTACTGCTTGACCAAGATGAGTTTTTGTTCATCCGTTACTGCTAAAACACAGACAGCCCCATTGTGGAAAATCAAATCACGTTGGGCAATTCCCTTACCTTCTGGTAATTCAACCTGATCTTGAACCAGTTTAAAAATTGGTCCTTGATAGATTTCTTTTCGGCTAAGCGTTTTTTCTTCAAATTCCATGACAGACTCCTACTGATTCTTAGGATGATGAGGAAGGCGAGTTGCATATTCGTCTTTGTTAACCTGACGACCGCGTCCAATGGCAATCGCATCTGCTGGAACGTCTTTGGTAATCGTTGAGCCAGCACCAACGAGGGAATTGTCACCAAGTTCTACTGGCGCAATAATGGTTGAGTTTGAACCAACAAAGACATTGTTACCGATGACTGTCTTGTATTTGTTTTTGCCGTCATAGTTGACTGTAATGGTTCCAGCACCAAAGTTAACATGGCTACCCACTTCACAGTTTCCGATATAAGTCAAATGACCAGCCTTAGTATTCTCGCCGATAGAAGAACCTTTCACCTCAACAAAGTTACCAATATGAACTTGGGCACCCAGACTTGAACCTGGACGAATGTGGGCGTAAGGACCGACTGTTACGCCGTCTGCAACACTGCTTTCCTCAATCATAGAATTGGTAATGACAGCTCCTGCTCCAATAGTGCTGTCCACTACATAAGTACCATTTGTCAAAACAGTCTCAGCACCAATTTTCGTTTGCCCTTTCAAGGTAACATTGGCTTCAATTTGAACTTCAGGAGCAATCTCAACATCAATATCGATATAAGTTGCTTCTGGGTTGACAAAGCTAACACCGTTGACCATGTGTTGGTGATTGATGCGGCGACGCATAACCGACTCAGCAGTCGCAAGAGCCACACGGTCATTTACCCCAAGACTTTCATCAAAATCTTTCAAAGTATAAGCGCCAACTTTTTCACCAGCTTCACGGAAAATGCCAATGACATCTGTAATATAGTATTCGCCTTGAGCGTTATTGGTATTGATATTTTTCAAAGCCTCAAACAAACGCTCGTTATCAAAGACGTAAGTTCCAGTGTTGATTTCCTTGATTTGTTTTTCAAAATCTGTAGCATCCTTCTGCTCAACAATGCGAAGAACTTCAGCATTGTCATTACGCACAATTCGTCCATAGCCAAAAGGATTATCCGTTTCAGCAGTCAAGATAGTCGCCACATTTTTATGATTGATATGGAAATCAATCAAATTTTTCAAGCTTTCACCTGTGATTAAAGGAGTATCTCCTGCGATAACCAAGGTATGCCCTGACAAACCTTCTAAAATAGGCTCAGTCATCATAACTGCATGACCAGTTCCTAACTGTTCAGATTGAGTCACAAATTCTGTCTGTCCAGCCAAGACCTGCTCAACCAATTCTGCCTTGTGTCCCACAACTGTTACTGTCTTTTCAGGTTGGATAGCTCCCACACTACGGAAAACATGTTCCAGCATAGAAATACCCGCAACCTTGTGCAACACTTTTGGCAAATCAGATTTCATGCGAGTCCCTTTACCCGCTGCTAAAATAATGGCATAATTTGACATAATCTTCTCTTTTCTCTAGAAATTCCCTTTTATTATACCATATTTCAAATCATTCCGCGCCCTTGAATGAAAAAATGCTCTAAAGTCCTTTCTTAACCCATTTTTTGAGTATTTTTTTTGATTTTTTTTCATTTTTAAGGTAAAATTATGAGATATGAGAAAGAAAATTAATCCGCTTATTTTATTTGGTTTTTTTGGGATTATGATTTTCATTTTAATCCTGAATCGCCCTCGTTTTGAGGACCATCCTGTAAAAACAAAGTCAAATATCGCGCAAGTAGAAACGCAAGCGCTACACAATATAGATAAACCGGTAATTGATGTTTCTGGTTGGCAACGTCCTGAGGAAATAAATTACGATACTCTGTCCCAAAACATTTCTGGAGCTATCGTTCGTGTACATAGTGGCGCTCAGTCTTTAAAAGAAAACGATGCTTCCTTTGTTAATGGGGTAGATAAGGCCTTTAAAACCCATATTACCGAGTTTCAAAAACGAAATGTCCCAGTTGGTGTCTATGCCTTTGTAGCTGGAAAAAGTGTCCAAGAAATGGAAAAGGCTGCTGAAGTTTTTTATAACGCTTCATCGCCATACAGCCCTAGTTACTATTGGCTAGACGTGGAAGATAAAACCATGTCCAATATGAACGAAGGTGTTGAAGCCTTTCGAGCAAAACTAGAATCACTAGGTGCTAAAAATATCGGAATCTACGTCGGGGTCTACTTCATGGAAGAACACAGTATTGATACAGACAAGTTTACCTCTGTTTGGATTCCTTCCTATGGTTCTGACTCAGGATTTTACGAGGCAACTCCAAAAACTGATTTAGATTACGACATCCACCAATACACATCTAAAGGAAAAATTGCTGGCTTTGACCACGATTTGGACATCAACGTCATTTCTTCCTTAAAAAACAAAGAAGAAACCTTTAGAAAAATCTTTTTAAAACCTTAAAAGCATTTGTTTATCATTTGCTTTTTCTTTTTGTGTTTGATTGTGATACAATATAGTAAGGATTTTTTGAAATAGAAATAGTTGGAGGAACAATATGCTCTCATGGTTAGCACGTGTTATTAAAGGGATTGTCATTGCTCTTGGATTTATCTTACCGGGAATTTCCGGAGGGGTTCTAGCAGCAATCTTAGGAATTTATGAACGAATGATTGGCTTTCTGGCCCATCCCTTTAAGGACTTTAAAGAAAATGTTTTGTATTTTATTCCAGTTGCCTTCGGTATGCTTCTGGGAATCGGCTTATTTTCTTACCCGATTGAATACCTGCTTGAAAATTATCAGGTCTTTGTCTTATGGAGCTTTGCAGGTGCCATTATCGGTACTGTTCCTAGCCTCCTCAAAGAATCAACTAGAGAATCTGATCGAGACAAGATTGATCTAGCTTGGTTCTGGGCAACCTTTATCATTTCTGGATTAGGACTCTATGCCTTAAATTTTGTTGTTGGAACCCTAAGTGCTAGCTTTCTTAATTTTGTCCTAGCTGGTGCACTGCTGGCTCTTGGCATATTAGTTCCTGGCCTTAGTCCATCAAATCTACTTTTGATTTTGGGCCTCTATGCTCCTATGCTAACAGGTTTTAAAACCTTTGACCTCTTGGGAACCTTCTTCCCGATTGGAATCGGAGCAGGCGCAACTCTCATCATTTTTTCAAAATTGATGGATTATGCCTTAAATAACTACCACTCACGCGTCTATCATTTCATCATCGGTATCGTCCTTTCTAGTACCCTTTTGATCTTGATTCCAAATGCAGGAAACGCTGAAAGCATCCAATACACAGGCCTTTCTCTTGTTGGTTATGTCATCATCGCCTTCTTCTTTGCCTTGGGAATCTGGCTTGGTATTTGGATGAGCCAATTGGAGGATAAGTATAAATAATGGCAAAAAAAGTTAAAATCAAAAAAACATTGGTGGAACAAATCCTGTCTAAAGCAGGTATCTCACATCAAGGGATTCAAATCAATGCCCTGGAAGGAGAACTGCCTCAAGCTTATGAACGAGATCAGATTTTCAAAACCTTAGCTCTTTTAGGAGATAAGACCGGACCGATTATCGGAATTGTTCCCATCACTCAACACTTATCTGAAAAGAAACTAGCTAAAATTTCTGGCAATAAAAAAGTGAGCATGATTCCACAAAAGGACTTGGAAAAAACAACAGGTTATATTCATGGAGCCAATAATCCCGTCGGAATTCGTCAGAAACACAATTATCCCATTTTTATCGATAAAATCGCCCTAGACTTGGATCAAATGATTGTCTCTGCTGGAGAAGTTGGTCACAGCATTATCGTCGCGCCACAAGAATTGGCCAGCTTTGTAAAGGCCGACTTTGCAGATATCTTGGAGGACAGCAAGTAATGAAACTCTACTTTGTCCGCCACGGTCGTACAGTCTGGAACCAAGAAGGACGCTTTCAAGGTGCTAGTGGAGATTCCCCCCTTCTTCCTGAATCCATTGAAACCCTAAAACAACTTGGCCAATATCTCAAGGAAATTCCTTTTGATCAGATTTATTCAAGCGATTTACCTCGAGCGGTCAAATCTGCTGAGATTATCCAAAGTCAACTCAAGTCTCCCTGTCCTTTAGAAAGTGTTCCTAATCTCCGTGAATGGCAGCTGGGGAAGTTGGAAGGTTTGAAAATTGCAACCTTGGAAGCTATTTACCCACAACAAATCAAAGCTTTCCGATCTAATCTTGCTCAATTTGACACTCAAATGTTTGGAGCCGAATCCCTCTATAGCACCACGCAACGGACCATCCAATTTATCAAATCATTAAAAGATAGTCCAGCTGAGCGTATTCTAATTGTCGGTCACGGTGCCAATCTTACTGCCAGTCTTCGTACTCTTCTAGGATATAAAGAACCACTTCTTCGTAAAGATGGAGGTCTAGCAAATGCTAGTCTGACCATTCTAGAAACCCATGATTTTGAAACATTTACTCTCGATACTTGGAATGATACTTCCTATCAATAATAGAACTTGATTTTAGCGTCAAGTTCTTTTTAGTTTTTAAAGATTATCCGTGAATTTCTTGCTTATTTATGATAAAATGGGAGTATCGCAAAAAATGACTCATCGTATTCAATTTTGAGTAAAACTAGGAGGATCCCATGTCAACAGAACATATGGAAGAACTAAATGACCAGCAGATCGTTCGCCGTGAAAAAATGGCTGCGCTCCGTGAACAAGGAATTGATCCTTTCGGAAAACGTTTTGAACGTACTGCAAATTCACAAGAATTAAAAGATAAATATGCCGACCTCGATAAAGAACAATTACATGATAAAAATGAAACAGCTACTATCGCAGGACGCTTGGTAACCAAACGGGGTAAAGGTAAAGTAGGTTTTGCCCACATTCAAGACCGCGAAGGTCAAATCCAGATTTACGTTCGTAAGGATGCTGTCGGTGAAGAAAACTATGAAATCTTCAAAAAAGCAGACCTTGGTGACTTCCTTGGTGTCGAAGGCGAAGTCATGCGTACAGATATGGGAGAACTCTCTATCAAGGCTACTCACATCACACACTTGTCTAAGGCTCTTCGTCCTCTACCAGAGAAATTCCATGGTTTGACAGACGTTGAAACAATTTACCGTAAACGTTACCTTGACTTGATTTCTAACCGTGAAAGCTTTGAGCGCTTTGTCACTCGTTCAAAAATCATTTCTGAAATCCGTCGTTACCTTGATCAAAAAGGTTTCCTTGAAGTGGAAACACCTGTTCTTCACAATGAAGCTGGTGGTGCTTCTGCTCGTCCATTTATCACCCACCACAATGCCCAAAACATTGATATGGTGCTTCGTATCGCAACTGAGCTTCACTTGAAACGCCTTATCGTCGGTGGTATGGAGCGTGTCTATGAAATTGGCCGTATCTTCCGTAATGAAGGAATGGATGCTACTCACAACCCTGAGTTCACTTCTATCGAAGTTTACCAAGCTTATGCTGACTTCCAAGATATCATGGACTTGACGGAGGGCATTATCCAACATGCTGCTAAATCAGTCAAAGGCGATGGCCCAGTTAACTATCAAGGTACTGAAATCAAAATCAACGAACCATTTAAACGTGTTCACATGGTGGATGCTATCAAGGAAATTACTGGTGTCGATTTCTGGCAAGACATGACTTTGGAAGAAGCTAAAGCTATCGCTGCTGAGAAGAAAGTTCCAGTTGAGAAACACTATACTGAAGTTGGTCACATTATCAATGCCTTCTTTGAAGAGTTTGTTGAAGAAACCTTGATCCAACCAACCTTTGTCTATGGCCATCCAGTAGCTGTATCTCCACTCGCTAAGAAAAATCCTGAAGACGAACGCTTTACTGACCGTTTCGAGCTCTTTATCATGACTAAGGAGTACGGTAATGCCTTTACTGAGTTGAACGACCCAATCGACCAACTTAGCCGTTTTGAAGCCCAAGCTAAAGCCAAAGAACTTGGTGACGATGAAGCGACAGGCATCGACTACGACTACATCGAGGCTCTTGAATACGGTATGCCACCAACAGGTGGTTTGGGAATTGGTATCGACCGTCTCTGCATGCTTCTCACTGATACAACTACTATTCGTGACGTATTGCTCTTCCCAACAATGAAATAAACTCTTATCCTCTGGTTCTTGCCAGGGGATTTTTTGATGCAAAAAGAGACTGAGCAAAAACTCAATCTCTACTTTTCACTTCTTTTGTTGCCACATCTTCTCCAAACCATTTTTGGCTGATTTCCTGGAACTTTCCTTCTTGGTATAGTTCGATAAAGGCTTGGTTTAAAGCTTGCAGTAATCTTTTGTCAGCTGGTCTAACTCCGACTGCAAAGGATTCACTTTCAAATGCAGCTGAAAAGACATTGTAGTCATTTAATATCCCCTCAGACTGAAGATAGTAATTAGCATACACTCGGTCAATCAACAAGGCATCAATTCGATCATTCTTCAAATCAATCAAGGCTTCATTGAAACTCTGATATTGATTGGCTTTCTGGTCTTTAACACGATTTTTCAATAAATCTGGCTGCGCTTCAAAGTCTAGATAACCAGAGGATCCTGCTTGGGCTCCCAAGGTCTTATCCTTCATATCCTCTACTGAATGGATCTGCTGGTTTTTCTTCGCAACCAGAACTTGCTGATTTTCCATGTATGGAATGCTAAAAGCAACCTTCTCTCGGCGTTCATCAGTGGCAGAATACCCATTCCAGATGGCATCAATAGTTCCATTTTGCAGTTCCGTCTCCTTCATATCCCAGTCAATTGGCTGAAATTGAATCTTGAAACCTAATTTTTCTGAGACAGCTTGTGCTAAGTCAATATCAAAGCCTGTATACTGTCCATTCTTTTCTTCAAATCCCATAGGTACAAAGGTATTGTCAAAACCAATAGTAATGGTCCCCTGCTCTTGATATTTATCCCAGTTATCCTGCTTTGGATCGCTAGCCTTCTGAGTACAAGCCGTTAAAAAGAGAGTCAGGATAGAAACCAATACTAAAGCAATTTTCTTATTAGTCATTGGCACCTCCTACTTGGGCTCAACCTTGAGAATCTGATCTGCGATATTTTCAGCGAATTGTAAATCGTGGGTAACCACAATCTGCGTCATCCCAAGTTCCCTATTTTGCAAGATCAATTTTTCCACTTCCAAGCGCAATTCTGGATCCAGAGCAGAAGTTGGTTCATCGTAGCCAATGATTTCTGGGTCAATCATCATAGCACGCGCCAAGGCCACCCTTTGCTTTTGCCCACCAGATAGTGAGAAAGGATAGGCATCTGCGTGCCCTGCCAGTCCCAACTGTTCCAGGAGCCCACACGCCTTCTTCTCAGCCTCTTGCTGCTTCATTCCCATGGTTTTTACGGGCGATAAGGTCAAATTATCTAGAACTGATAAATGAGGAAAAAGTTGAAAATCTTGGAATACAAATCCCAGTAAATTCCGCTTCTCTAGTTCATCCAGTTCTAAAGATTCTCCATTATAAAAGATTTGCCCTGAATCAATGGTTTCAAGACCCGCAAGCATACGTAAGAGGGTTGTCTTACCTCCACCAGAAGGTCCAACGATAGCTAGGATTTGCTTTTCAGGAATTTTTAGACTGAAATTAGATAAAATTTGCTTTTCACCAAAGACTTTATTGATATTTCGTAATTCTAACATGGCAGCCTCCTATCTATAGTAACTGTACTTCTTCTCAACTTTTTTGGCAAGAATGGTCACAATCCCAATCAAAATCAAGTAAATGGCTCCTGCTAAGAACATTGGAACCAGACTAGCATCACGGTTTGCAGCTGTTCGACTAGCCAAGATAAGGTCTGAAATACCTAGAGCATAGACCAGAGAAGTATCCTTGACCAAACTCATGACTTCGTTAAAGACACTGGGAAGAACAATCTTGGTCACTTGGGGCAAGATAATATAGCGTACTGTGTCAAAAGGACTGAATTTCAAGACCTTAGCAGCCTCATATTGACCGTTAGGAATGGTATCAATCCCTCCACGGAAGATTTCAGCAAAGTAAGCCGCATAATTCAATACAAAGGCAATGATAGCCGCAGGAAGACGGTCCAAACGAATCCCAATACTTGGCAGCACATAATAGATAAAGATTAATTGCAAGAGCAAGGGTGTGCCTCGCATAATCCAAATATAAATATTAATCAGATGATGGAGGGGCTTCCAATGGACTTGCAAGGCAAAGGCAATCAAAACGCCCAAGGGAATAGAAAAAATCAAGACCAGTGCAAAAACCTGCAAAGTCATGCTTGCACCGCTCAATAAACTCGGTAATATCTCAAACAAATAAGACATACTGCACCTCCTAAAAATAATTGTTCCTATTATAGCATAAATAAACAAAATAACCAAGAATTTTTGTAAAAAAATTCTCTTTGAAAAAGAAAAACTATATCTATCAAAAATGATTAGATACAGTTTTTAAAAATATATTCTTACAATCTCTCAAATAGTTCTTGCATTTGCACATCATCTGGAACCAGTTTTAAGTAAGCTTGCGCATTGACTTTTGCTTCCTCAAAGTAGCCCAGTTCACGTAAGAGATAGATATAGTGTTCTAGAAATTCTGGATTGTCTTTCAAATCTCCTGCCAACTCTTGGTAATGCTCATAGGCAGTATCCAAATCGTCCATCTCTTGATAAGAACGAGCAATCATCCACTTGGTCAAAAGATTCTCTGGCTCATTACTTTGTAAGTCTAAAATATCCTCATAGCGCTCCTGTTCTAGATAAATAGTTGCTAAACGGAGTAAAATTTCTTCTGTATCCTCAGCGTCTGCTTTAGCAGTAAGGAGGTAGTTTTCTGCACCACTAGCGTCATGTAATTCATAAGAAAATTGTGAAGCTGCTAACAAGAGTCTTGTTTCAAAAGGATTTTTCTCCAAACCTTGCTTAGCAATACGCAGGGCTTCTTGAACTTGATGTTCCTTATGTAAGGCCTGACTGTAACCATACTCATAGCCTTCAAAGTCAGGAGAAATGGTATCAATCTGCTTAAAGTAGAGGACAGCTTTTTGGTATTCTTCTTGATCAAAGTAAAGACTGGCTAACTCAAAAGCTGTTAGGTCATCGTATTCTAACTCCAGGGCTTTTTCTAAAAACTCTGTAGCCGTTTCAAATTTCCCTAACTGTGCATAGGCAAAGCCAATTCGTTGATAGGTAGAAATGCCTGTTTGCTCATAAATAGTACGATTATCTAACTGGGCATAGCCTTGAATGGCCTCTTGATAATTTTCCAACTCACTATCCAACTCTGCCAAGCCCAATATCAAGAGAGGATCCTCTGAGTAAGTCAATGCTTCTAACAATTTCTCACGCGCCACATCTGTCAAACCTTCCATCTGGTAAAGGTCTGCCTTCAGAGCCAAAGCCGACACATACCAGTCACTGTCAGCTTGGATTTCTTCAAGATAGGCAAAGGCTTCTTCAATTTGACCATCCTCGCTAGCAATAGCCGCTAGATTAAGATTAACCTCTGGAAAATCCTCTATGATTTTCAAGTAAATTTCCTTGGCCTGAGGATAAAAACCAATCCCTTCTAAATAAGTGGCTAACTCATACAGAAGGTCACTTGGATCATTTTCTAAAGCTTTGACGAAATAGTGCTCAGCCTTGGTTAAATCTTGCTCCTCCAAAGCCTGTAACATCTGTTGACTATTGTTCACTCTTAGCTTCCTCTCCTTCTAGTTCATATAGGCCACTGACTACCTTATACCATTCAAAAATCGCTGAAATGACAACCTTAGCAGAGGCATAAACTGGAATACCGAGCAAGACTCCCCAGATACCAAACATGGATCCTGAAGTTAACAAAACAAAGAGAACATTAATGGGATGGATGTTTAATTGACTTCCCAAAATCAATGGAGAGACAAAACGGCCTTCAATAGTTTGTTCTACTATAAAGACAATTACTACTTTCAAAAGCATGACTGGCCCAGCAATCAAGCCCAATACTAGGGCAGGAAGCATGGCTAAGAAGCTGCCTAAATAAGGAACCAGATTTAAGATACCAGCAGTAACACCCAGCGTAACCGCATAGCGTAGACCAATGATTTTAAAGAAAATCATAAACATTACCGCAACAATAATAGCCACTGTTACTTGTCCTCTAACATAATTAGACAACTGCTGATTCACATCTGATAAAACTTGTCCAACAGGTTCTTTCAATTTCGTTGGCATGAATTGGGTCAAATAGTTACGCAATCCTTTCCCATCACGCAAGAGATAAAAGAGCATGAAAGGAACGATAATCAAGGCAACAATCACTTGAGAAGCCCCGCTAATAAATGCACTCACCCAGTTGACTGCCTGAGATGAAACCTTACTTGCCCAAACTGTAGCCTGACTTGAGAAGTTTGCCAAAACTTGTTCTAACTGAGGTCTGAAATCATCTGGTAAACGCTTGGTGACCAGATCATCAATAACCCTGTCAGCATCTTCTAGGTAGACTGGAACATTCCTTGCAAAACTTAAAATCTGACGTTGCAAATTTGGAATAGCTACTGCCAATCCCCAAATGATAAAGATGGCGATAATCACAAAGACAATACTGATTGCGATGACACGATTAACATTATGCTTCTCCAACCAATCAACAATAGGATTCAATAAATAGTATAGTAAACCAGATAGAATGACTGGCAACATCACAACTGCCAAGAAGTCTAAAACAGGTGAAAATAGAAAACTAATCTTACTTAAAATAAACAGATTGAGTCCCAATAATAAGGTTACCAAAAATACCGTAATTGCCTTGTTATCCAAAAACCACTTGAAAAACCAAGATAAGCTAAAATGTTTCTCTTTTTGCTCCATAAATACTTCCTTTCTATTGTTCTCTCATTATACCATTTTTAAATCAAAATAACTCTTTTTTAAAGTGCTTACATGGAGACAGCGACATAAAAAATCCCCTCAAAAGAGGAGATTCGATTAGTCTTGAATATGACGGTCTAAGTTCTTCTGATAATCAGCATTGGATTTGCCTTTTTCATCAGCAAATTTCTTGCGGAACTCATCCATTTCTTTGGAAGTGACAATCTTATCTTGGAGTTTAAGATATTTATAACTGTTATCTCCTGTTTTGTCACCAATCCAACCATCAGCACCACTACCTAATACTTTCTTCGTTACAAGCATTTGGGCACCGTCTGAGTGTACAGGAATAACTAGAGCACTATCTGTTAACCAAGCTTGCGCCTTAGCATATTTAGAATAACGTTTTTGCAGATCTGTTTTTTCACTATTTGCATCATCAATCAATCCTTTGTATTTATCCAATCCAACTGTTTTAATGGCTGGATTGTCTGTTCCTGGTGCTACACCAAGAGAGCCGAGGAGACTTGGACCTGAAGTTGGATCAAATACATCTAGATAAGTTGATGGATCTGCATAATCCGGACTCCAACCACTATTAACATTAATGTCCCAATCAACATTATTATTTGATGTTGCTAGAACAGTCATGTTTCCCAATTCATCATCAGAAACCTGTTGAATGTCAACAACTACATTTTCAGAGCCCAAGGCTTCTTCAATAGATTGTTTATAAGACTGAGCTTGATGGATAAAATCTGTCTGAGTCGATGACACTGGAAGATCTAAATGAATCGGAAACTGTACTCCATCAGCTTGAAGAGTTTTCTTAGCAGATTCAAACTTAGTTTTAGCCTTGTCTACGTTATGAAGTGAATCTTGCGCATCATCAAGACTGACATCTTTCCAGACATTATCCAGTTTATCCAATTCTATCTTAGTTACTTGACCAAATGATTGGTCTCCAACTTGTACAAATGTTGGAGGAGTGAAACTTGTACGTAATTTACGAGGCGCCACTTCATCCCCAAACACCTGAGAAACAGCTGCTTTACGATCTGCAGCAAATGCCAAGGCTTGACGGAAATCTTTGTTTAAAAGTGCTTTCTTAGTAGAGGATTTTTCTACATCACTTGTTTTAGCAGTATGATTGTATGACACACGATCAATATTAGTGGACATATAGAATACGCCACCTCTTTGTTGACCATATACAATATTATCCTTGTATTTTTCTTTTAGACGTTCATAGTTGGCAGAGTTTTTAAAGAGTGGAGCAGCTGGATAATGTCCCTCATCAAAACCGCGTCCTAGAGAGTCTGCATCTTGACCATCAAAGAATGATAACTTGATATCATCAATAAAGACATTTTGCTTATCCCAATAATTTTGATTTTTGGTCATTTCGATAGAAGACTTAGATGTAAGACCCTTGAGGAGATAAGGACCGTTGTAGAGAATGCTCGTAACATCAGTGGCCTTACCAAAATCATCTCCTTTAGAAGCTAAAAAGTCTCCACTCACGGGAGCAAGGACTCCCATTGTTGTTTTTGAATTCCAGAAAGATTCTGGATGGTTCAAAGTATAAACAACAGTATAATCATCTGTTGCTTTCACACCTACGGTTGAGAAATCTGTTGTTTTCCCATTTACATAGTCATCCAATCCTTTGATAGAATCCTGTACCAAATAGAGAGCCTGTGATTTCTTATCAGCTGCATGCTTCAGACCAGTTACAAAATCCTGAGCCTTAACTTCACCATACTCCTCTCCCTCATTGGTATACCACTTGACACCCTGACGGATTTTATAGGTATAGGTCAAACCATCTTTGGAAACAGTCCAATCTTCTGCAACTGATGGGACCAGATTCCCATATTGGTCATTTTCTAATAATCCATCAATAACATTACCTGTAATCTGTTTAGTGCTGACATTACCAGAAACTGTATAATCCAAAGTAACAGGATCTAATGAGAATACATAGGCATAAGTAACTGGTTTAGTTGCTGGTTTAGTTGCTTCTTTATTACCATTACCAGATGAACACGCTACTAGCACTGCTGCCGAGAGTACAGCAACTCCTGCTGCTAAGAAAACACGTTTTTTCATAAACAAACTCCTTTGCAATTTGTATAAGATTATTATAGCACTTTTATTAAGTAAATCAATGAAAACATTCTTAATATTATAATCAAAAGAATTAGGTAAAGCACTTGCTAATCTTGATTTCTTCATAGTAGCATTTTTGTGATATAATAGTCTTATCTTTATATAGAGGTAAAGTTATGAAAGAAACTGTTTATTTTGGAACTTATACACGTCGTACTTCCCAAGGGATTTACAAGGCAGACTTCGATACAGAAACTGGTCAGCTTTCAAATCTAGAACTTTTTGCTACTGAGCCAAGTCCAACCTACCTTGCCTTTGACCAGCACCAACATTTATACACTGTTGGTAGTCAAGACGATAAGGGTGGAATTGCAGCCTATCAAACTAATGGTAACTTATTAAATCACGTCGTTGAAGAGGGAGCCCCCCACTGTTATGTTGCCGTTGATGAAGAGCGTGATTTGGTTTACGCGGCAAACTACCACAAGGGACAGGTCCTTGTTTATAAACGTCAGGAAGATGGTCGTCTTCTACTTAGTGATATTGATCAACACAGTGGCCAAGGTCCACATGAAAATCAAGCTTCTCCACATGTTCACTATACAGATTTAACACCTGACTACTATCTAGTGACCTGCGACTTGGGAACAGACCAAGTTATCACTTATGATCTTGATTCAGAAGGAAAATTATCTAAGCTCTATACCTATCATAGCCAGCCAGGAGCAGGCTCACGCCATATTATTTTCCATAACCATTATAAAATCGCTTATCTGATTTGTGAACTCAATAGCACTATCGAGGTTCTAATCTACGATGGTGTTGGCGAATTTGAACGCATGCAAGTCATTTCAACTCTACCAGACGGTTATGAAGGCTTTAATGGTACTGCTGCCATTCGTCTCTCTAAAGATGGTAAATACCTCTACGCCTCTAACCGTGGTCATGATTCTATCGCAGTATATACAATTCTTGCGGACGGTAGCTTAGAGTTGTTAGAAATCGTTCCGACACATGGTCAGACTCCACGTGATTTTGATTTGACACCAGACCAAGAATTTGTCATTGCTGTCCATCAAGACTCTGACAATGCAACCGTCTTTAAACGCAATTCTGAAACTGGACGTCTAGCAGAACTTTCTAATGACTTCCATGTTCCTGAAGCAGTCTGCATCAGTTTTGCTCCCTAAGAAAAAATAAAAAATGAACTTGGTAACTCAAGTTCATTTTTTTCTTATAGTCTTTTTCCGACATTAATACGGTTAATGGCACGTTGCAGTGCAATCTTCGCACGACGTTCTTGGTCAATCAAGTGTTTATCTTGTGCTTCTTCAATTTCACGCTCTGCTCGAAGTTTGGCACGTTCTGCACGACTGATATCGATATCACGAGCACGTTCTGCAGAGTCAGCAACGATTGTGATGATATCATTGGCAATTTCAATAACGCCACCGTTTACTGCAACCCAGTTCACGTGATCTTCATCATCAATACGTTTTACCTTTACTTCATCAACTGCTAAAACCGCAATCATATTTTCATGTCGTGGCAAGATCCCCATCTCACCATCCAGAGTTCGAACCGATACATAGCTGGCATGGTGATCATAGACGAGACCATCTGGTGTCACGATCTGGACAGTTAACTGAGCCATAGATCACCTCTTAAAATCCCATTTTTTCAGCTTTTGCAATCACATCTTCGATAGAACCTACACCACGGAAGGCATCTTCTGGCAAGTGGTCATGTTTACCATCAAGGATTTCCTTAAAGCCACGAACAGTTTCAGCAACTGGAACATAAGAACCTGGCTGGCCAGTAAATTGTTCCGCAACGTTGAAGTTTTGTGACAAGAAGAACTGGATACGACGAGCACGAGCAACCAAGGTCTTTTCTTCATCAGAAAGCTCATCCATACCAAGGATAGCAATGATATCTTGCAATTCATGGTAACGTTGAAGAACGCGTTTTACTTCAGCAGCAACTGCATAGTGCTCTTCTCCAACAATTTCAGGTGCCAAGGCACGTGAGCTTGAAGCAAGTGGATCAACGGCTGGGTAGATACCCAATTGTACCAACTTACGTTCCAAGTTGGTTGTTGAATCCAAGTGAGCGAAGGCTGTTGCTGGCGCTGGGTCAGTATAGTCATCCGCTGGTACATAGATAGCCTGGATAGAGGTTACAGAACCCTTCTTGGTTGATGTGATACGTTCTTGCAATTGACCCATTTCTGTAGCAAGTGTTGGTTGGTAACCAACGGCTGATGGCATACGACCTAAAAGGGCAGATACTTCTGAACCAGCCTGAGTGAAACGGAAGATATTATCGATAAAGAGAAGCACGTCTTGGCCTTCCACATCACGGAAATATTCAGCAATTGTCAAACCAGTAAGAGCAACACGCATACGTGCTCCTGGTGGCTCATTCATCTGACCAAATACCATGGCTGTTTTCTCGATAACACCTGATTCTTTCATTTCCCAGTAAAGGTCATTCCCCTCACGAGTACGTTCCCCAACACCAGTAAATACTGAAATACCACCGTGTTCTTGGGCAATGTTGTGAATCAATTCTTGGATCAAGACAGTTTTACCCACTCCGGCACCACCGAAAAGTCCAACCTTACCACCTTTAAGGTAAGGGGCAAGAAGGTCGATAACCTTAATCCCTGTTTCAAGGATTTCAGAAGAGGTAGACAACTCATCAAAAGTTGGAGCTTTCTTATGAATTGGCTGACGCTCTGCATCTTCTGTAAAAGGAGCTTCCAAGTCAATGGTATCTCCCAAAACATTGAAGACACGTCCCAAAGTTTCTTTACCTACTGGTACAGAGATTGGACGACCTGTGTCCAATACTTCCATTCCACGAGTCAAACCATCTGTTGATTCCATGGCGATAGTACGGACCATACCATCTCCCAATTCCAAGGCTACTTCAAGGACGATTTTTGTTTTTCTTTCGTCATTTTTGTAGACGACAAGTGCATTGTTAATCTCAGGAAGTTTTTCCCCTGCTGCAAACAAGACGTCTACAACGGGACCGATAACCTGAGCAATTTTACCTGAACTCATCTCCTTCTCCTATTCTATATAAGATACTGTCGGTCCCTAGCTTAACTAGGTCCTAAGTTCATTTTCATACGAGCTGGACTAGTGCCTATTCTAAGGCACTAGCTCCTGCTACGATTTCTGTAATTTCTTGTGTAATCGCCGCCTGTCTGGCACGGTTATACTGAATTGTCAAATCATTAATGACTTTCTTAGCATTATCTGTCGCTGTTTGCATGGCTGTCATACCAGCAGCATTTTCAGCTGTCTTAGCATCGATAATAGCACCATAAATCATACTTTCTGCAAATTGAGGCAACAACTGCTCCAAAATTTCTTCTCGACTAGTTTCCAACTCAAAGGTCAAACTGTAACTGTCATCCGCTTCATTTGGATCCAAGTCAACAATCGGAAGCATTTGCTCCACACGCATTTGACTGGTTAGCGTATTGACATGGTGGTTATAGCAGACATAGAGTTCATCAAAAAGTTCATTTTGGTACATTTCAACAGTTTTTGAAATAATCTTACGAACTTCATCAAAGCTTGGTTGATCTGCCAAGCCACGTAGTTCATAAAGTGGTTGAATACCACGAGCTTTAAAGAAATCAGCTCCCATTCCACCAATACAGATCATTTCAAAACCTTTACCGTCTGGATGGTATTCTTCTTTCAGCTCCATAACGGCTTTCAAAATAGAAGAATTATAACCTCCAACCAAACCTCGGTCTGATGTAATGACGATATAGCCTGTCTTCTTAACTGGACGGCTAATCAACATCGGATTGGTTGAACTACCAGCTCCATTCCCATGAAGAATATCCGTCAAAAGTTTACGAACTTTCTGAGCATAAACTTGGAAGTTGCGAGCAGCTTCTTCAGAACGACCTAGCTTAGCAGCTGATACCATCTGCATGGCATTTGTGATTTGACTCGTATTTTTTGTTGAGGCGATTTTTGTTTTAATATCATTTAGAGATACTGCCATCTGACACCTCTATTCTTATTGGAAGCTGGTTTGATTGAGAAACTCTGTAATCGCAGCATCCAAGACTGCTTCTTCTGGCAAGTCTTTTGTATCACGAATGGTTTCCAAAATCTCTGGATGTTGAGCATCAAAGAAGGCATGGAACTCTTCCTCGAAACGAACAATATCATCTACTGGAACAGTATCCAAGAAACCATGTGTCAAAGCATAGAGAATGGTTACTTGTTTCTCAACAGGTAATGGTTTGTGAACAGGTTGTTTCAAGACTTCAACTGTACGACGTCCACGGTTCAACTTAGCCTGTGTTGCCGCATCCAAGTCAGAACCAAACTTAGTGAAGGCTTCCAACTCACGGTATGAAGCAAGGTCGATACGAAGTGTACCAGCAACCTTTTTCATGGCTTTGATTTGTGCAGAACCACCTACACGAGATACAGATGAACCCGCATCGATGGCTGGACGAATACCCGCATTGAAGAGACCATCACCAAGGAAGATTTGTCCATCAGTGATTGAAATCACGTTGGTTGCGATATAGGCAGAGATATCTCCTGCTTGTGTCTCGATAAATGGTAGGGCAGTAATTGATCCACCACCAAGTTCATCAGAAACTTTAGCTGAGCGCTCAAGCAAACGGCTGTGAAGGTAGAAAACATCCCCTGGGAAAGCTTCACGACCTGGAGGACGACGAAGCAAGAGTGACAGTTCACGATAAGCTACCGCTTGTTTTGATAAATCATCATAAACGATCAAAACATGCTTACCTTGGTACATAAATTCTTCCGCCATGGCAACCCCAGCATAAGGAGCTAGGAAAAGCAATGGAGATGGTTGTGAAGCAGAGGCTGTCACAACGATTGTGTAGTCCAAGGCACCGTACTGACGTAGTGTTTCTACTTGCGTACGAACTGTTGATTCTTTTTGTCCAATCGCTACGTAGATACAGATCATATCTTGACCTTTTTGGTTCAAGATTGTATCAATCGCAATGGTTGTTTTCCCTGTCTGACGGTCACCGATAATCAACTCACGTTGACCACGACCAATCGGTACAAGGGCGTCAATAGCTTTCAAACCAGTTTGCAATGGTTCTGATACAGACTTACGTTGCATAACACCAGGAGCTGGCGCTTCTACTGGACGAGTTTTATCAGTGTGGATTTCTCCAAGACCGTCAACTGGACGACCAAGCGGATCCACAACACGACCAATCAGACTTTCACCTACTGGGACTTCCATGATTTTACCTGTACGGCGGATTGTATCGCCTTCACGGATATCTGTAAAATCACCTAGGATGATAATACCGACGTCTGTTGACTCCAAGTTTTGAGCCATCCCATAAGAGCCGTTTTCAAAAATCAACAACTCTCCACTCATGGCATTTTCAAGGCCGTGAGCACGCGCGATACCGTCCCCGATATAGGTTACAACACCTGTTTCAGTCACATCAAAATTGGGTTTGAAATTTTCAATTTGTTGCTTAATTAAAGCGCTGATTTCTTGTGCGTTAATTGCCAAAAGAACACCACTTTCTATTTCAAATTTTCTTTAACAACTTTAAGTTGTTGTTTAATACTCACATCAATTGTCTTGTGATTGGCAAAAATGACAAAACCACCAATAAGACTTTCATCGATTTGTTCTTTTACACTCCTTACTTTCAGAGACATTTTTTTCTCAATCAAAGGGAGCAAGCGACTCTTTTGTTCATCAGTTAAAGGATGAGCTGACGTAATCGTCACTTCAAATCGATTTGTTTCTTTTTCAAGTCGGTTCAAGCAATCTACAAGAATATCATAAAAAAGATTTGCTCTGTGATTGTAGATAAGAACCTGGATAAAGTTTTGCAATAAAGGTGACACTGAATCTTGGAAGAACGCAATCGTTTTTTCCTTGTCAGACTCGTCTACTGCCACTTTTTTTAAAAAAGAAGGTAAGCCTGTTTCTTCAGCAACTTGCTTGATTTGAGCTAAGTCTGAAAAGATACGTTCTTCTTCTCCTTTTTCTAAAACCAATTGGACAAAAGGCATGCTGTATTTTTCAATTACCTTTACTGTTTTCTTGTCCATTAAGCTTCTCCTAACTGATCGATATACTGATCAATGAGCTCTTTATGGGCATGACCGTCAAGGTTTTGTGAGATGATTTTACCAGCCAAGCTGATTGTCAAATCTGCTACCTCACCCTTAACGCTTTGTAAAGCTTCAGCTTTATTTTGAGCAATTTCTTGGTTCGCTTTTTCTTTCAAGCGTCCTGCTTCTAGCTTAGCATCTGCTAAAATACTAGCTTTGCTTTTCTCAGCTGTTTCTTTCGCATTCTCAATGATTGTCTTAGCTTCTTTACGGCTACCAGCCAATTCATCTTCGCGTTTCTGAGCCAATACTTCTGCTTTTTGACGTGCTTGTTCAGCTCCGTCAATATCTGCTGCAATTTTTTCTGCTCTTTGTTCGAAAATGCTAGCCAAATTTGACCAAGCGTATTTCTTAACCAAGACTAGCAAGAGAATAAAGGAACCAGCGATTAGTATAAAATCACCAAGTAATTCACCTACTGTTACATTCATAAACTACTCCTTTCTATTCTTCATCATTAATTTTATTTCCTAGGTACATTGAAGATAACAATGTAAATACATATGCTTGTACACAAGAAATAAAAACAGAAAATGCAGTCCAGATTAGATTTGTTCCAAAAGCAATAGGATACCAATAGAAGGCCTGATGAGAAAGTAGGACTAACATACTTGCCATCACTTCCCCTGCAAAGATATTACCAAAGACCCGCAATGCAAGTGAAAGGAGATTGGTAACTTCTTCCAAGAGATTCATTGGTGTCATAAAACCTGGTGTTACAAATGCTTTTAAATACTTTTTGATTCCACGACGACGAATTCCTTCTACGTGGGTCATCAAGATAATTGTAAAAGACAAGACCAAGTCAAATGACAAATTTGCTGTTGGTGAGGTCCAAAGATTTACACCATCTGTAGTCTGAATTCTAGCCATTAAGCCAATATTATTTGCAATGGCCATAAATAGGAATAAACAGAAATAAAAGAGAGAATAATCCTTTATCATTGGACCAAGGTTTGATTTTGTAAATCCAACAACAAAATCAAATAAATACTCTAATACATTTTGTTTTCCTGTGGGTCTCAAAGTCATATTTCGAGTTGCCCAATAAATAAAGCCAAAAATAAGTGCTACAGTCAACAAAGTCAAAACTACTATGGTTAAATTAAAGGTAACAGGACCAATATTGATGGTTGGATTAATACTTTCTTCCATCTAAAATCCTCCCTTTTTTCAATTTATACTTCTTTTATTTGATGATAAATGAAAAGACAAGAGTAACGAAGAAAGTACCTTCAATAAAGGCAACCCCTAGGATCATCAAACTACGTAGTTCTGAGATGATATCTGGTTGGCGAGCAACTGATTTCAACAAACCGTTCATCAACATACCTTCACCAAGAGATACACCCATACAGGCAAGACATAGACCGAAAAATGTTAAATTCATGACGAATTCTCCTTTTAATTAAAATTTACTTACTTAGTTTAGTCCTAAAAATTGGATTTGTCAACTTTTTACTAACATTGAAAGCGTTTAATGAAAATTATTTACAATTTTACTATTTTTAAGCCTATTATATAGAAAACTTTGTAAAAAACTTGTAATAAATCCGACCATTATCTAGACATTTCTGAAAAATATTGAAAAAATCCGAGATGAAATCTCGGATGAAAATTAATATATTTTCTTTAACCTAATGCTCTTTAGTAAGTAGGATTACAGAGAAAGTAACTAGAAAGCTTTCGTCTCCTGCACGCTTATTAAGCTCGAACTGTGACGCTGGTTCCATCTTCTTTATAAAGATTGATAAGACCTTCTTTAAGAGCTCGAACCATGTCTCCTGCTTGAACAGGTTGTGGGACTTTGATTGTCAAGAGTTCCATTGGATTTGGAGCGCGGTCGATTTTATTGCCTTTGGCATCATGCAAATCTTCAATATAAGTTTCAAAATGACGGAAACCTGGGCCATAAAACTCAACTTGATCACCTTCGTTAATGACGTTCCGTTGGCGAATAGTCGCTGTTTGTGTCGCATCATCATAAGAAACGACTTCAGCAACAAACTTGTACTCAGGAATTTTACGGCGAGCACCAAACAACTGCTCATTTTCAGATGGTGTACCATAGTAGAATCCTGTAGCCAATTCACGTTGGGCAACCTTCCACATCTCATCAATCAAGTCTTGCTTGATAGCTTCGAATTTTTCTGGACTTTCTAGATAAGCATCAACAGCTGCCTTGTAGCAGTTGGTTACTGTTGAAACATAGTGAATAGACTTCATACGTCCTTCAATCTTGAGACTGTCCACTCCATTTTCAATCATATCCGGGATATGGTCAATCATAGACATATCAACGGCTGACATTGAAAATTCTTCAGGAATTTCACCTTTAAGACTCTTGCGTTCTTTCCCAAATGGCATATCGTAAAGGTCATATTTCCAACGGCAAGATTGAGAGCAACCACCACGGTTGGCATCACGCATACTCATGTGGTTAGAAAGGGTACAACGACCAGAGTAAGAAATACACATTGCTCCATGGACAAAGGCTTCAATCTCAACATCTGTGCGTTTGCGAATTTCTGCCAATTCTTCCATTGAAACCTCACGCGCCAAAACGACACGAGTCAAGCCCAGTTCTTTCCAGAACTCAAGAGTTTCATAGTTGGTCGCACTAGCTTGAGTAGAGAGGTGAATCTCTAAACCAGGTGCTTCTGTAGCAGCAATCATAATCAAGGCTGGGTCAGATACGATAACTGCTGCAATCCCGATATCACGCAGTTTACGGAACCACTCACCAGCACCAGCTTCATTTCCTTCGTGCATAACCATATTGGCAGCTACATAGACCTTAGCTCCGTACTTAGCCGCAAACTGGACACCTTCTTCCATCTGTTCAAAGGTAAAGTTCCCGGCACGGCTACGAAGACCATAGGCCTGACCACCGATAAAGACAGCATCTGCTCCATACTGAACAGCTACTTTTAGCTTCTCTAAAGTCCCTGCAGGTGATAAAACTTCAGGGCGTTTTAATGTTTTTGTCATGTTTTCTCCTATTTGCAATATAAAAGTTTGACGTTTTTCCTTCTCATTTTATAGTAAATAAGTGATAAAATCAAGCCTAGACAGATTGTTTTGACAATTCTAATCTTTTAGACTTTAGATAACAGAGTTCTAAAAGCTTTTACTTATAACAAACTTCTCACATCATCATCTCGTGAAAAATTTATACTCAATAAAAATCAAAGAGCAAACAAGGTAGCTAGGCGTACAGCAAGGAGAAGCTAAAAATATCCTCCGATACACCACTTTCATCTAGCATATCGGAGGATTAGCTCTTATAGCACTATTCTTATTATGGAACACCTACAGTCTGGTAACCATAATTAACTATCTTAAGCCAATAAAAGCAAGTAAGCATCTGAAGGATTTACACCTTTTATACTCCATTCCTACTTTTGATAAACTAAGAGCGAAAAATTTAGCTTCTAGTCTTCTTTTCTTTTGGCTACATAAAGAGTAAGTAAGATTCCACTTCCTAAAAGAATTGAAATGACATCTGTTTGACTTCCAGTATTCGGTAAGGCTACTCTTGTATGATTCGTCATTCCAGAAGTTCCATAATCTGGGATTTGAGTATTTGTTTCAGATGTTACTGGAACTGTGTTTGGAATCTCAACAGTGTCAGAGGTATGTGATTCAAGTACATTTTGATTATTTGTACTTGGGATGCCTGTTCCTGACTTGTCCGTTCCTGGCTTCCCTGTATTTGGAGTACTTTCTCCTGGAATATCCGGTTTGCCGTTTTCAGGTGTTCCTGTATTTGGAGTGCCTACGCCCGGAGTGTTTGGTTTATTTGTTTCTGGCTTCGGCTTCGGTTTTGATTCCGGTTGTTCTGATGGTGGTGTAATTCTTCCCGATTCTGGTTTCGGTTGTTCTGGTGGTATTGTTCCAGTATTTCCTGGTTGTACAGGGGTTGGATTCACAGCACAATTACATGTTCCATCCTTACCATCACGTCCATCTTTTCCGTCTTTACCATTTTTCACTACAATTTCTTGTTTTGTTCCATCTGGATTTGTGATGACAATTGTATGACTTCCATCTAGATTCTCTTTCGTTTCAATTGTAGGAGATTTACCGTCTTGGCCATTTTTCACTACAATCTCACGTTTTGATCCATCTGGGTTGGTAATAATAATTGTATGGCTTCCATCAGAGTTTTCTCTTGTTTCAATTATCGCTGATTTACCATCAATACCATTACGACCGTCACGACCATCTACTCCGTTATAGATATCTTCCTCACTAATCAAAGTATCTCCAGCAGTATAGGTCAAAGTATTATCATTATCGTAATAAACTGTAATATGAACGCCAATTGGCTCCGTTGCTGGTTGAGTAGTTGCAAGATCCTCATCCACACTTCTTGCTCTTCTAGCGCTTCGAGGTTGTGCAGGATAAATTGGTTTTAGTTCAATTCTTGGAGAACGTCCATCTTTTCCGTTTTCTCCATTTTTAACCGTTGTTGCAATTGGTTCTTTACCATCTGGTTGAGTAATTGAAATTGTATGACTTCCATCTGGATTTGTCACTACACTTACTTCTGGTGTAAAGCCGTCTTTTCCGTCACGGCCGGCTACTCCAGCTTCACCTTTATCACCTTTTGCTCCCTTGATATTTCCTGCTGGTTTCCACTCTCCATCTTTCTTAACAAGGACATCTCCTGTTGTTGTATTGATGAATGTGTCGCCATCTTTTCCATCTTGGGCTTTTGGTGCATTTGCGCCACTTAAGATATCCTTCCCGTCTCTGCCGTTTTGTCCTGGTAAACCTTGAGCTCCATCTTGCCCACGTTCACCTTGAATACCTTGGTCACCCTTGTCACCTTTTGGCCCAGCTACTCCAGTTTCACCTTTTTCACCTTTTGGTCCAGCTGCTCCGTCTTGTCCATCTTTAATCACGGATGTGCCTAGAACTGTATCTGTTCCTTCGTCAAACTGATTATTGGCATTCTTGTCACTATAGAACGTTAATGTCGTTTCTTTCTTAGTTTCATCACGGTCTACTTTAACTTTTGGAGTCTCACCATCTTTACCATTTTTAATAACGGTTGATACTGGTTGTCCACCTGGTTGTGAAATCGTAACTGTATGCGTTCCATCATTGTTTTCTGCCACAGTTACAGTTGGTGTAGCTGGTGTTAAGTCTACAACATCTATGGTGATATCTTTGGTAATTGATTTAGTTTTACCTGCATTTATCACCGTTACTGGTATATCAAATGCTCCAGCTATTGTTGGTGTTCCTGAAATAGTCTTAGCAGATTCATCGTATGTTACACCATCTGGAAGTTTGGTCTTATCAACCGTTAATGTAGCACCTGCTGGTACTGTAAACGTAATTGGACGAAGATCAGTTTTTCCTAGCGCAATCATTTGACGATCATTTTTAATGTCTAATGATACTGGATCATCTACTACCGTTACAGTGATAATCTCTTCTGCACTACCTTTACCTAATGTTTCAGAATCCAATGTTGCTTTTAAACGAACTTTATAAACACCAGGCTTGGTTGGAGTTCCACTAATTGTATGCGTTGCAGCATTATAATTTAAACCTGCAGTTGATTCAAGATATGAGTCTAAGTCTGTTTCCGGTAAATCTACGCTTAGATAACGAGCACCTAAACTTGAATGTTCACTGTGAGAAACCACCATATTTTTAATAGTTTCACCCAGACGAATCGTTTGTTCTTTTTCTGTAACATTAATACTTACAGGAAGTGGGCGAACATTAATTTTAATATGCCCACCTGCAACTGGAGATTCTGCCATTTCTGGGAAAGTAGCTTTATATGGAATTAAGTACTCTCCCACTTTAGATGGTGTTCCAGAAATTGTTCTACTTGCTGAATCATAAGTAACTCCTGGTGGAAGTTGACTTGTATCAACTTCTAATCTTGCTTTACTGTCAGAAGGAGTCAGTACTACATTGTCTATAGCAGTTAGAACTGTCTTCTCTTGTTCCTTATTATCAACCGTTACAGTTAAATCACGTGATGTTACATTAATCGTTAAGGTTGCGCTTGCTGTTGAATTCCCACTAATTGTCGGACTTGTTGCTGTGAATGTTGCTGTATAGGTTCCTACTTTTGTAGGAGTTCCTGAAACAGTTTTCGTAGCAGCATCATAGTTTACACCTGGAGGAAGTTCTCCAGAAGTGATTGTTAACAAGGCTCCATCCGCTTTCAACTTAATCGAAGGAAGTTCATCCAAAACTTTCACTTCTTTTTTATTGTCTGGAATTGAAAAGTCTAAAGGAACACTTTTTACTGTGATATTGACATACGCATAGGCATATTGGTTATTTCCCGATTTGTCAGTTCTATATACATAAGCATATGTTTGAAACTTACCTACTTGAGTTGGAGTTCCTGTTATAGTTTTATTATCTGAAGACCAACTTAAACCACTTGGTAAACTTCCACTTGTATAACTTACTGTCGCATTTTTAGGAATTTTAAGAGTAATCGGTGGTATTGATTCACCTGCTGTAAACGTGTAATCAACTGCTGGAACATTAAAGTTTCCTGGCGTTACTGTCAAATCGACTACTTTAGTAATGGAAACTCCATCTTTTGTAGCAGTAACCGGAATCACATAATGTCCTTCATATAATCCAGTGCCTGATAATGTTTTGCTATTGCTATCATACATAACACCATCTGGCAGTGTTCCTACTGAAACTGTAGCCCCTTCAGTTGCTGTCACAACCATATCTGCAAATTTAGTTCCTTCTGAAACTGTTTGCTTATCATTCGTTACAGATAAAGTTAAATCAGAAACTGGTGGAGGTGTAACTGTATAAGTAAAGCTGGTCTTAATCTGACGACTTTGACCTTCATTATTGGTATAAGTAGCTGTTACAATCGCTGTTTGTGGTGCATCTGTATGTTTTAAAGCATAACCTGTTAGACCTGTATTGTCAGCATTAGGACTTAGGTAGAGATGTTCTCCATCAGCCTCAACTGATAGACTCGTAATCTTACTACCATTTGTCATCGAAACAGGAATAGTTGGGATAGCTTGTCCTTCTTGCCAACTTTGATTGGAAATAGGATTTAGGCCGTCCATTACTTCAAAAGTAAATTCCCGTACCGGAGCATCTTCTCCATAGTGTCCATCCTTAGCCTTTGCTGTAATCTTATGAACACCGATAGGTAAGATTACTCCATCTCTTTTGGTAATGACGTATTTAGTTGGATCTTCTGCACTTCTTGTAATGCTAACTCCCTCAGGAGCATTTATGTCCATCAACTCTGCATTTTCTTTATTTAGTACTAACTCACCTAATTTTTGAAGGGCAGTAGATTTAGGAACTGCAACTGGTGTTGGATTTTTTACTTGATAAAGCTTATCCGCATGAAACAAAACATCTGCATGGGTTAAGTAATTATTTAATCGATAATCACTGTTATTAGCAACTGAACGTTCCTCCGTCCTGACTGGAACTGTAAATAGTTTTTCAGTTCCAAAACTATCTGTCGTTTTAAACTTAATTGTAAAGTTGGCTTGCTGTTTAGGCAGTTTTGTAAAACGTACTCGATAAGGAAGTCTATCGACAGAATAAGAATCAGCTTGCCAATCATTGCCAGATTCTAATTTAGAAACATCGACTAGTTCGTATGCTACATCTGCATTGGTATCTATACGTTCAAATTTATCAATCCTTACCTTATCCAGAGAAACAGAAGAATCGCTAAATCTTAATCCAAACTCTGTATAGTAATGAAGCGTATCTTTTTTGGCATCTTTAATTGTTCTTATAGTGTCTGTACTTTCTAAATCATTGGAATTTCTACTATCAGAACCATATAGGACATTTGGATTATAATTTCTGACAGTTTCACTATCATAACCTACAGCATAACCAAAGGTTGTTGTAGGAATAACCAAACCTTCATCTGAACCGCTTGCAGCACTAGGATTAAAAGAATACCGACTAGCTCGTGCTGTATTTATTACATAAGTACCAGGATTTCTAATAGTTAGAGGTATACTCTTTTCATATTGACCGTCTTTAGAAACTAAACCAATATTATAAGTACCCTCCTTAATACTCTTATCTAAAGTTATTTTTCCTGAAATTCTTTGGTTGGCAGAATCATAAGTTAATCCTAAGTCTTTGGCCCCTTGAGTCAATTCCACTTGCGTTTTAGGATCTATACGGCTAGTTCCTGTTTTATAACTTAATGTTATGTCACGTCCATCTTTAGTAACAGTAGAATAGCCACTCTCATTTTCTACGGTAATATAGGGTAATTCACTAACTGATTTTATGATTAGACTTGTCGTATAGGTTTGATTGTTATATGTGAAGCCGACATTGTAAGTACCAGGCTCTACCGTAGTTGGAACATTTCCAGATAGGGCGAGAATCCAGTCACGATCCCCTGACGGATTCCTAGTCTCTTTTTCTATAATCTTTAAACCTAATTTTTGAGCATCTTCATTTACAGTTGAACCATTTTTAACTCCATAGTATAGACTAGAATTAGAACCATAGTATGGTGCAAGATCGGTAGAAATATCAAATTCGACTTTAGGTGCAGTTGCTGCTCCGTAGGAGTAAACCGTTTTTGACCCTGTTGTCGGGATTAGCACAGCTGGTTGACTCGTCGTCTCTGCATCCAACATATAACTAAGATTGCCTGAATGCCCCATCTTTTTGAGTTGGTTCCAGACTGCCTCGATGGCTTCTGCTAGATTGGTACGTGCTGTTTCAAAGGCTGTATTTGAAACATCTATTGACTTGAGGGAAGTTCTGGCCTCTGTTAAAAGTTGGTTGGAGCGACGCAAGGCTTCTTCGATGGCAGCTTTTTGATTTGAGTCTGTTAGACCGCTCAGGTATTTTTCTGCTTCCTTCGTTACTACCTCTGCTTCAGTGATTGTTGTTCCCAACTGGTCCTTGTCAGGATTTGTAACCTCTTCCTTTTCCTCCAGTTTCGTCAGAGGAGCCTCTACTAACGGTTTTTTATCGGATTCTTTCTGAACAGTCTCTGCCACTTCTTTTGACAGCATTTCTGGCTGGGCTTTTGGATCCTTTTCTGTAGAAACTGCTTTTTCTGAATTTGAAATGCTTGCTTCAACTGACGGTTGAGTTACAACTGGTTTTTCTGCCGACTGATCTGACTCAGGTCTAGGAACAACTTGATTTTTATCAGTGTCTACAGTAGCTGCTTCTACCTTGGGTTGAGCTACTTCAGCATCTGGGTCCTTTTGCTTTTCCGTATGGACACCTATCACTTCACTGGCGCGTACGACTGGCGCATTGGCTACAGCACCAATAAAGAATTGCCCAATCAAAACAGATGCCACACCGACACTGAATTTTCTAATGGCAAACTTTTGACGTTTTTCGAATTTCACTTCTATTCTCCCTTATTATTTTTTTGAGTTCTTTTATCAAACAATAATAAACATATACTAAATCATAAGCAATTGTGTATATTATTGCCTATTTTACTATTTTAATACTTTCTAAATAAAAATCAACAGATATCCACTGTTTTCTTTCACAGCAAAAGTAGAAATAACCACTAATAATAAATTTATCACAAAATAAAATACGCAAAATTAATAACTATTCATTTCATTAAGTGTTTGTTCTCGCTATACGCATATTTACCCCCCCCCCCATGAAATATTGGGAGTTTTTTGTGAAATATAACATTTTTAGTACAAATTTCAATTTCTAGACTCAGAGATAGACAAAGTCCACTTCACAATTATTGTAGGGTGAAAGTTCTGCTATTTTCCATTTACTGAGTAGCAACTTCATTTCACGCTTGATAGCAAACAAAAAGACTCCATAAAATCTGAAATGGATCTTAGCCACTACAGATTTTATGGAGTTTTATTATCTTAATGCTGTTACATCAAGGATTCTTAGCCTAAGTTACTCTTATATATTATTCCCACTCAACGGTTGCAGGTGGTTTACTTGTAATATCGTAGACGATACGGTTAACGTGATCCACTTCGTTTACGATACGTACTGAGATTTTTTGAAGCACTTCCCATGGAATTTTGGCAAAATCAGCAGTCATACCATCGATAGAGGTGATCGCACGGATTGCAATCGTGTAGTCATATGTACGACCGTCACCCATAACACCGACTGAACGAACACCTGTGTTAACTGTGAAGTATTGCCAGATATCGCGGTCAAGGCCAGCTTTAGCAATTTCCTCACGAAGAATAGCGTCTGATTCACGAACTGTTTCTAGCTTTTCTTCAGTGATTTCACCCATAACACGGATAGCAAGTCCTGGTCCTGGGAATGGTTGGCGCCATACGATATGGTCTGGCATACCAAGCTCTGTACCAAGGGCACGAACTTCGTCTTTATAGAGAGTGTTGAGTGGTTCAATCAATTCAAACTGCATGTCTTCTGGAAGACCACCCACGTTGTGGTGTGACTTGATAGTTTGAGCTGTATCTGTACCAGACTCGATAACGTCTGTATATAAGGTACCTTGAGCAAGGAATTTCACATCTTTGAGCTTGCTTGCTTCGTCATCAAAGACATAAACAAACTCGTTACCGATGATTTTACGTTTTTGTTCAGGGTCAGAAACTCCTGCAAGTTTATCAAGGAAACGTTTAGCAGCGTCTGCTTTGACGATATTCAACCCAAACTTACCACCAAGCATTTCCATAACTTGGTCCGCTTCTCCTTTACGAAGAAGACCGTGGTCTACGAAGATACAGATCAATTGATTGCCAATAGCCTTTTGGAGAAGAACTCCAACAACTGAAGAGTCAACACCACCTGATAGACCGAGAAGGACACGTTTATCACCGACGGTTTCACGAATTTTTTGGATCTGCATATCAATGAAGTTATCCATTGACCAGTCGCCTTTAGCTTTACAGATGTTAAGAGCAAAGTTACGAAGGATATCATTTCCGTACACAGAATGACGAACTTCTGGGTGGAATTGGATACCATAAATGTGTTTATCTGAGTTTTCGATGGCTGCGTATGGGCAGTCAGCTGATGTACCTGTACGAACAAAGTCAGCAGGAATCTCAGTAACCGCATCACCATGGCTCATCAAAACAGTCTGCTCGTCTGGTGTTGATTCAAAAAGAGCTGATGGTGTGTGAGTTAGGGTTGATTGACCGTATTCACGATTCCCAGCGTCACCTGCAGGAACAACTTTTCCTCCAAGTTTATGGGTCAATAACTGCATACCGTAACAAATTCCCAAAATAGGAATTCCGAGTTCGAAGATTTCTGGGTCAATATCGAATGAACCATCTTCATATACAGAGTTTGGACCACCTGAAAGGATGATTCCTACAGGATTGATTTCACGAACTTCAGCAGCTGAAATTTTATGGCTTTTTAGTTCTGAAAAAACACCAATCTCACGGATACGGCGTGAAATCAGCTGGTTGTATTGGCTACCATAGTCCAATACGATGATTTTTTCTACATCTTGCAAATCAGTTGAAATGTTGCTCATCTTTTTCCTTTCTCAAAAGAAATATCTTTTTTCAATATTCTATCACAAATAAGGGCGAATTACCAACTAAACAAGGCGAAGTTTGACTTTTTCTAGTTTATTGGGGTACAATAGAGAAAAGATAGAAATGAAGTGAAAAATATGCTACCCGCTTATATGAAAATCCATGATCAGATAAAAAAGGATATTGACGAACATCGTTGGGCCATTGGTGAGAGACTTCCCAGTGAAAGAGATTTAGCAGAGCAGTTTGCGGTCAGTCGCATGACCCTCCGCCAAGCCGTATCTCTATTAGTCGAAGAAGGCGTCTTAGAGCGCCGTGTAGGAAGTGGCACCTTTGTATCCAGTACACGTGTACAAGAAAAGATGCGAGGAACAACCAGTTTTACTGAAATTGTTAAATCCCAAGGTAAAGCACCCTCTAGCCAGCTCATTTCCTACAGAAAAACCATTCCCAATGAGCAGGAAGTTGCTAAACTAGGAATTTCTCCTACCGAAAATATTATCCGAATGGAACGTGTTCGCTATGCCGACCAAGTTCCTCTGGTTTATGAAGTTGCTTCTATTCCTGAAAAATTCATTAAGGACTTTAAAAAAGAAGAAATCACTAGTCATTTCTTCCAGACTCTACAAAAACACGGCTACCGTATTGGCAAATCACAGCAGACTATTTATGCTCGTCTCGCTAAGGAAAAAATTGCCCACTATTTGGAAGTTGAAAAAGGACATGCTATTCTTGGGCTGACTCAGGTTTCCTACCTAGAAGATGGTACTGCTTTTGAATATGTAAAAAGTCAATATGTAGGCGAACGTTTTGAATTTTATCTTGAGAATAATTAGATTACTAGGCAAAAACTCTCTGTCACGGACAAAGAGTCTTTTTTATTTCTCTAACAATAAATCTTTCAACGAAATCAAAGTGACTGCAATTAAAATCATTGCCATACCAAGAAAATCAATAGGATAAAATTGTTCATTCATAATTAGGAAGGCAAAGAAAACCGCCGAGATTGGTTCAATTGAAGCCAACAAACTTGACTTAACCGGTCCAATCAAACTGGCTCCCTTTAAGAAGGCTGTATAGGCAAAGACAGTCCCGATAAGAATAATGCCCGCAAAAGCGAGGAGAAAATCAAGACTAGTTGGGATAACAGTCTGTAGAAATCCTGTAAAAGGAAGGGCGACCAAACCTGCTATGACCATTCCCACACCAATGACCAAACTGCTCCCCCACTTCTTAATCAAGGATATGGGCAAAATGATATAAAGTGCGTAAGTCAGAGCAGAAAAGAGACCCCAGAACAGGCCTGCAGGTGTCATGGATAACTGGTCCAATTGCCCATGAGTTGCAATCAGGAAGGTCCCTCCAATAGCTAATATGATTGAAATAATCTCTCCCAGTGTCGGTGCCACCTTATCTTTGATACAGCTATAAATCAAAATCCCGACAGGACAAACATACTGAAGCACCGTCGCGGTTCCTGCATTGGTCTCCTGAATAGCAGTTAGATAGGCGAATTGGTTGAGGAAGAGACCAATTAGAGCAAAAATAAGAAGAGACAGCAAACTCTTTCTATCCTTTAAAAAGGCCAGCATTCTATCCTTTGCAGTAGCATAAGCCAAGACCATGAGAATCCCACCGGCGATTAAAAGTCGTAAGTTAGTTAAAACCAGAGACGAAATTCCATGTGCCATCAGGTATTGGCCACTCGTTCCTGACAAGCCCCAAGCAATCCCAGCCACAACTGTTAATAGAGTCCCTTTTAAACTGTTTGACATGTCTCTCCTTACTCTTCTTTGCGAATCAAGTCCATCACTTGATTGCGGTCTATAATCCATTGAGCTCTCTCATCCTTTTCATAGGTACGATTCGATAGGAAAATGACCGCTTCTTGCTTCTGACGATTCCACATGATAAAGGTACCTGTATAGCCCGTATGGTCTAGCCAATCTCCTTCCAAATTCCATGCTAAAGAACGTTCCTTGTCATCCAAAGTAGAAAAATTTTGACTCAAATCTCTTGCAAAATCATCTGCTAAATAGTGTTCTAAAAAAATTTGTAAATCCTTTACAGTCGAAAACAAACCAGCACTACCAGCATGTCTGCCTAGGAGGCGAGCCTTGGGATCATGTACCAGACCTGCCTCTACACCTCTAACTGTTGGAACAGCAAGTTCAACAGGACCAAACTGGGTTTCCGTCATTCTCCAAGGATTCCACACTTGTTCTTGTAAAATCACATCCAAGTCTTGATTAAAGATTCTTTCCAAGATAAAACCTAACAGCAAAAAATGGACATCCGAATAAAGAAAGGCTGACTGACTTCGTCTGTTGAGATGAAACATCGCGTCCTTTAATTCTGAGGCTGCTAAAAGATCCCTATTGGGAATAAAAGGATCAAGATCTGTAGAGTGGGTTAAGAGCTGGCGAATAGTGATGTCTGGATAATCACTCTCAGCTAAAAAATCTGTTACCGGTCTGTCAATATCTAATTGACCTTTTTCCCACAAAAAGGTAAAAACCGTACCAACCCCAACAACCTTGCTGACACTGGCTAGATCGTAAACTAGTCCTGCCTCTGTCTGCAAGCCTTGCTCTGGGTCACTCTGTCCTAAATAGACCTCCGTCCATTGATGGTCCTTAAAATACGCAAAAGAGGCCCCGGGATAGATCCCTGCCTCGATTTGTTCTTCTATTTTTTTAATAATCTTGGTCCACTTCATACTTCTTCAAACCACAATTCAACATTATTTCTATCTTTACCAAGGAAGAATTTTTCAGACTTAGGAATAAAATATTCGGTAGACTCAAACTTCTGGCGAAGACTCGCTATATCTAGTTCATTGACCAAGAACTTGAGCATAGATAAGTCCCAAGTAACCGTATTGTCTACAGTCAAATCCTGCCCCTGTGCTGGGATAAAATTAAGTGATGCCCCAATTTCAGATAGTTCCAAGAAACTTTCAATATCCGTTGGGAGGTGTAATTCCATAGAAATCTCAAATTTACTTAAAGAAATTGACTCCAAATCTGTTTGAAATTCAAGTTTTTCTTCTACTTCTACTAGACTTTCTCTATCATCTTCCGCATGAATCAAAACCAAATCATCTTCTGGAGAGTAAATTTCAAAAGCGTAGCCATTTTGACCTTTATATAATCGATGAATCGAATCTGTTTTAGATAAGAGTCCTTCGATCTCCAAGGGACTTTCCACCTTGACAATCAATCTAGCTAATTTTTTTCTTCCCTCTACCTTACGAGTGCGCATACTTGGAGCTTCTTCTAAAACCAGCTTTTCAAGACCTGTTTGGTCACCTAGTGACAGAAAGGCCGACTCTTCTAACAAGGCCTTCATACCAAGGGTTTCAATATAAAATGTTTCATTTAATTTTCTATTATTAACTTTTAAAGTAGGAATAATCCGTACAATTTGATTTACATTCATAAATTCCTCCAACTCTTTTATTTTAAAGGATTTTAGAATTTTTTACAAGATATTATGCTCAAATTTACCGATTTTTCGTAAAAATTTCATCTAAAAAACCGAGGATTTCCTCGGTTTCAATTTCTTATAGGTAAAGGAATTTAAAGATAGCTACTGCCGCAATTGCTGCTGCGATAGGTGCTACTACTGGTACCCAAGAATACCACCATTTTGAATCGCCTTTGTGCTCACCAAGAACTGATTTTGGAAGGAAAGCATGAAGGAGACGTGGTCCCAAGTCACGGGCTGGATTCAAGGCAGGTCCTGTAGGTCCACCAAGTGATGTTACCAAGGCCATAACAAGGAATCCAAGTGCCAAATGAGCAATTCCAAGACCAGATGTCATAAATGGTGCTACTTGTTCTTTAGCTTGGTCAAGTGCTGCTGTTACTTGTTCTTGAGGAATTGTTTGACCTTGAGTAGTTGCTTGTGCAACTTGAGCATTGATAGCAGCTTGTGCTTTTGATACTAGTTCAGCACCAAAGAAGTTTTTAGTCATACCAAGGGCTGCAAAAAACAGAACAAATGATCCAACAAACTCATTTACAAAACCATTAACAGTTGCTGCAAAATGTGATTCTTTTGTACCATTATCCAAACTTGAAATTGTTGAGAAAGTACCCAAAATGTTGTTTGGATTTTCAGTTTTCAAGTAGTATGGGCGGTGTGTTGCCACAACCAAGGCTTGACCAAAGATAGCACCCAAAACTTGTGCAATGATATAAGGCGCAACTTGTGCCCAAGGGAAAAGACCGCTGATTGCAAGTCCAAGAGTGAAGGCTGGGTTGATGTGGTTTCCAGATACGTTACCAAACATTAATGCTGGGATCATAACCCCCATACCATAACCAACAGCGATAACGATCCAGCCACTTTGGTGACCTTTCGTACCTTTAAGTTCAACGTTGGCAACTGCACCATTTCCAAGAATGATCAAAATAGCAGTTCCCAAAAATTCAGTGGCATATTTAATTGCCCATGTGAAATCCATTTGATAGATTCTCCTTAAAATTTTTTAGACAATCTTTATTCTATCAATTTTTATATCTTTTAGCAATATGTTTTCTAAAAGAATATATGAGAAAGCGGTTTTATTTCTTATAAAAAACAAAAGGATTAAGGGAGTAATTTTCCTTAATCCGAAAGTTCTTATTCTTGACGTTGTCCGAAATCTGCAATCATTTGCTCCATTTCTTGTCGACTCGGAGTTGTCAGCATATAAAGGTAATCTCCTTGAAGTTCCGCAAAGGCAACTGGCATGATTTTTTTAACCTTGAACTGCTGGCTGTATTTAGCAAGCAAGTCCTCCTCAGAATAGACATAGTGAGCATTTGCACGGCGAGAAGTAGCCAAACAATACTGAGGTTCAAAGTCTGACGCTGGGAACTCTTCTCCTGCGACAATAGCTGCATAGCCACGATAGAGATCCAAGGAATGAGCAAAATTATAAACATCAATGGTGAAACCACCTGCAGGACGATTATTGTACTCGATAGCGATGTAATCATCTCCCTCGCGGAAGAATTCGATATGGAAAAAACGTTCTTTCATACCAAATTCCTTGACAATTGCCTCACCATATTTACGTAATTTAGGATCCATATCCTTGAGAACGTAATAAGAATTGTCCATCTTGTAAATCATGAGATCAAGCGGTGTATAGGCGTAATCAAAGGTTGTTGAGAAGACAATTTTACCATCCTTGTCCACAAGACCATCAAAGGTACAAATTTCGCTAGAGGTGACAAATTTCTCAAAGAAATAAACAGTTGAATGATCCCATTCTTGCTTGAAATGATTGATATCGTCTTCTGTCTCAAGCTTAAAGGTGGCTGCCGCTCCCACTCCATTATCAGGTTTGGCAATCATTGGAAGTCCGATTTCTTTCACAGCTTTATCAACATCTACTTCCGTCTTGATAACAGCTCCAGGTACCACAGGGACACCTGCTTTTTTGAAAAGTTTCTTCATTTCAGACTTGTATTTAGTCTTTTTAAGATCTTCTGATTTGGCACCAAAAACATTGAATTGTTCTCTGAGTGTTGCGTCCAGCTCTAGCCAATATTCATTGTGGGACTCGATGCGATCAATTGGGCCATGTTTATAAAAGAGAAAAGCAACTGCACGTTTGACTTCGTCTACATTTTCAAGATTATCTACACGGAAATACTCGGTCAAACTATTGCGCAAGGGTTCATCCAATTGCTCATAAGGCTCTTGACCAATTCCCAAGACTGTGATGCCTTTATTAGCTAGTTCGATCGTAAACTGTTGAAAGTTTTGTGGATAGTAGGGAGAAATAACAAGGTAATTCATAGGTAACTCCTTTTATAGATACAGGTGTCCAAGAAAATAGGGCATTTGTTTACGCCACCATTCCCAGTCATGGGCGACATCATGTCCCCATTCAGCAAACCAGGCTGGAATTTGTTTCTGGTCAAAGGCTTCTTTGAGCTTGTAGAAAGATGGTAAACCGTCTTGTTCCCAGGCACCAAGCCCCGTACAAAGCACAATCTCTGCCTGACGGTAACGGTCGATAAACCAACCGTCGTTCTGATTCCAGATATAATCTACTGGCGAGTTTTGGTAAATAGCATCGTCATTGTAGTAATCTCCGACAAAGAAACGTGCGTCGTAGACACCACTAAGAGCAATTACTTTGGTAAAGACATCTGGATGCTGGAGGAAGAAATTGACAGCATGGTATGCGCCCATGGAGCAGCCTGTCGTCATCATGCCATCAAACCAACCTGTCTTATGCTTGATAAAAGGAATGGCCTCCTCAATCACATAGCGTTCATAGGCACGGTGCATCTCTGCTTGGTCGTGACCATTTTTCCAAGTGGCCAACCAGCTCTCACTATCCACACTAGATAGGGTAAAGAACTGAACACGGCCTTCCTCGATAAAGGAAGCACAGGAATCAATCATGCCAAAATCATAGTATTCATTGTGACTGCCACCAGATGAAGCAAAGACCACAACTGGAATACCAGCATGCCCATAACGGTTGAGGTACATTTCACGGTTAAGATTGCCACTCCAGTGGCTAAGATGTTCAATATGCATATTTTCTCCTTTCTTACTTTACCAGTTTTCTGCAAAAAATCTCAAACAGTCTGGTAAATTTTCCGACCATGGAATCTCACTATGAATGGCACCAGACTGAACTTTCAAGACAAGATTATCCAGACGAACTCCCCCAGCAATCAAATCATGGTAATAGCGAAGTGACGAGTCGATATAGGCTTGTTTGATATTGCCAGCCATCAAGGTCTTGTCTGTGTCATCTGCTTCTTCTGTTCCTACATAGATGAAGATGCGCTGGTCAGGCGACAGTTTTTGGCGCTCGATATAACGGTTAAATGCTTCTTGGTGGAGCCAGTTTGCAGATGAAAAGACGCCTAGGCAACCAATTTGGTCTTGGTATTCCAAACCGATAAACTGGGTAATATTGCCTCCTAGTGAAGACCCAATCATAGCTGTATGCTGGCGGTCAGCTTTGGTACGGTAGGTCTCATCGATAAAAGGTTTGACCACATCCATGACAAACTCGGCATACTCCACACCCTTACCACCAAACTGCTGCCCCGGAATAGGAGATTCTTGGAACTTCCATGCCGCATACTCATTCATCCGCCCCATACCATCATTGTCAATAGCAACGACAATCATGCGACTGATATCCGGATTGCGCTTAATAGCTGGGATAATCTTCCATGAATGACCAATAAAAGACTCTTTGCTATAAAAAACATTTTGCCCGTCATGAAAGTAAACAACAGGATAGGAACGGTCAGTATCTTTCTCATAATCTTTAGGCAGGAGAACACGTACACGGCGCTCCTTACCAGTATAAGGAACCTTGAGTTTATGCTCTTTCATCTTTAAATAAAAGTAGGATTGATTCATTGTCAGAAAACTCTCTATATTCAAAATTTTATTTTATTATATCACAATTATAGAAAAAAAGTTAGTTTTGCTTCCATTTTTGGATTAAAAACTAACTTTTTCATTTGTTTTTCTAAATTCTTTTGGATTTTCTGATTTAGAGGAGATTGTCAATCAAGTCATCCACTTCATCTTTTTCAGCTTGAGGTGTAATCTCGGTAATCATGATTCCAGCCACAGCTCGCTCAACTAAACCTTCAACATCCATACGAGCTTCATACTGCTCTGCATTCTTAATCTTAGGATTGGTCTTAGGACGATCTGGTGCAAAAATCGTACAACAGTCTTCAAATGGCTGGATTGAAATGTCAAAGGTATCGATTTCTTGTGCAATATCAATGATTTCCAACTTATCCATGGTTACAACTGGGCGGATGATGGGAGTGTTGGTAACGGCATTGATAGCCTGCATGCTTTCAAGGGTTTGGCTGGCTACTTGACCTAGACTCTCCCCATTGATGATAACCAAACCATTTCGTACCTCACGAATACGGTCGGTAATCCGCATCATAAAGCGACGCGTCAAGGTCATGAGATAGGCTTCTGGTGCCTTGGCCTTAATTTCCTCTTGAATCTCTGTGAAAGGCACTTCGATAAACTGGATATTGCCCCCAAACTTGGTCAATTTTCGAGTCAAATCTTGGGCTTTTTTAAGGGCACCAGGACTCGTGTAAGGTGGGCTGGCAAAATGAACAGCCTCAATATCCACTCCACGTTTCAAAGCAAGATAACCTGCTACAGGTGAATCAATCCCTCCTGACAACATGAGCATGCCTTTACCTGAAGTTCCAACTGGCAAACCACCAGCCCCACGAATAGTTTCATAAGAAAGATAGGCTGCTTCTTCACGGATTTCCACCTGAAGATTGATGTCAGGACTTTTCATTTGAGCTTGCACATTTGGAATGGCTTCGAAAACAGCTCCTCCAAGTGTTTGATTGAGTTCACGACTATCCAACTCAAAGTTGTGGTCGCTACGCTTGCTAGAAATTTTAAAGGTCATGCCATCCTTGTAGATGTCCTGCATAATCTCTTGGACAGCAGACTTCAGAACTTCTACAGATTTTTCAACCTTATAAACAGGGGAAAAGTTTTGAATTCCAAAAACTTGTTTGAGGGATTCTGCTACTGCTGTGTAATCTGCTCCATTGAGGTATGCATGGGCACGGTCGCGATCTGCTGTTACCTTAACTTGGGGATAGATAGACAAAACGTCTGAAATATTATTGCGAAGTTTATTGATGAAACGCATACGGTTTTTGCCCTTGGTTGACAGCTCACCGTAGCGAATCATAATTTCTGAATATTGCATGAATGCTCCTATCTTACTTTTCTAGTTTGATTGTAAATTAATTTTAACTTGGTCAAAAACTGCTCGACCTGACTCATATCATTTTCAAGGTCTAGGCTAAGACGCACAGCTGACTGGGCCTTATCTTTATCCACTCCCATAGCAATCAGAGTTCCTGCAGGTTTCCCTGCCTTTGACGAACAAGCAGAGGTCGTTGAGATGAAAATATCATAGTCTTCAAAAGCGTGAACGATGACTTCACCACGAACACCCTTGATTCCAAAAGTCAGGATGTGAGGGGCAAAGTCTTCCTCATCTGAAAAGACAAAAATATCTGGATAGTCCAGAAGTGCTTGACGAATCACTGCCTTCATCTGGCCAGTCTTGCTAGTAAAGATATCTAGCTTTTCCATAGATAAACGGAGAGCCTTGGCTGTCGCTGCAATTCCTGCCACATTTTCAGTTGTCGAACGGTAATCACGCTCCTGACCACCACCTGTTAAAAGAGGCGTAATCTTCTTACCATACTTGATATAGACAAAACCAACACCACGAACTCCGTGGAACTTGTGACCAGAGAAAGTCGCGAAATCCACTCGTTCTGTCAGATACTTTTCAGTCGGAATCTTGGCAAGCGCCTGAACCGCATCAACGTGGAAGGAAATAGTCGGCTTGTCTGCCAACAATTCTGAAATAGCCTCAATAGGTTGAATCGAGCCGATTTCATTGTTTACTGCCATGATGGAAACGAGGGTCGTATCAGGTCGTATCAAACCTTCTAACGCTTCAACATCCACAAATCCTTTGTTATCAACTGGAACAAAATCCACTTCAAATCCTTGACTTTTCAGCCAGAGGGCTGACTCTTTGACTGCCGGATGTTCAATGGCTGATACAATGATGTGCTTTCCAAACTGAGCCTTTTCAAAGGCCACACCCTTGATAACCCAGTTATCTCCTTCTGTCCCACCAGAAGTAAAGAAGATTTCCTCGCTTTTCTTACCGATTAAATCTGCAATCTGTTGGCGGGAAGCATCTAAGATTCGTGTTGCCTGATCTCCCAAACGATGGAGACTAGATGGATTTCCTAAAATTTTTGAAGCGACCTGCATATAGGTTTCAAGTGCTTCAGGATAGGGCTTGGTCGTCGCCGAATTATCAAAGTAAATCATATTTTCTCACGCTTTCTAAAATCACTCCCTCTATTGTATCATGAAACGGTGCCTGCGACAAGAAAGGGCAATTCCTCTTTTTTTAAGATTTTTTTAAAGAAATGCGGTATAATAAATTTTAATTAAAGGAGAGAATGTATGTCTAATTATCGTAGAACTTCAAAACCAAAAACAGAACACATCAAAAAAGGCTTTACAGTCTTTCAAAAAACCGTTGCTACTATCGGTAGTATCCTTGGCTTAATTACCGCAAGTATCACGATTATGAACGCCTTGGATAATAACAAAAATACTAAAAAAGAACCTACGACAAGCCAGACGACAACCATTGTCAAAGAAATTCAAAAGGAATCCCCTCAGGAAAACACTAGTCCCAATAAGGAAAATAACACTTCTCAAGAAAAAACACAGCAAGAGGAAACACCAAAAGCTAGCGTCAAGGAAGAGAAAAAAGAAGAGCAGAAAACAGCAACTCAGGACTCTACTACTCCTGCTCCTACTCCAAGTAAACCTGCTACTGAAAATGAAAAACAGTCCAATAGTCCAACTTCGGAAAATAAAACTAATCAATAATCACTAAAATAGCCTCCTTCCAAACTTGGAAAGAAGCTATTTTTTTATTGTTGTAAAACTTTTCTTGGTTTGGTACCTTCAGCTGGACCAATGACACCTGCCATCTCAAGCTCTTCCATGAGACGGGTCGCACGGTTAAATCCAACTGACAAACGACGCTGAATCATAGATGCGCTAGCTTTCTGAGTTTCGATTACCAAAGCCTTGGCTTCTTCAAAAAGCGGATCTCCACCAGTTTCACCATCTGAGAATTCACCTTCATTTTCAGAAACCTCACCTGGATCAAAACTCTCATCGTAGTCCGCATCTGCCTGAGCCTTGATAAAGTTTACGATGCGTTCAACATCATCATCCGAGATAAAGGATCCTTGGAGACGAACTGGATGATTTTCATCAATCGGTTTAAAGAGCATATCTCCTCGACCAAGCAGTTTCTCAGCTCCATTTTCATCTAAAATAGTACGGGAGTCTGTTCCTGATGAAACTGCGAAAGCGACACGAGATGGGACATTGGCCTTGATCAGACCAGAAATGACATCAACGGATGGACGCTGGGTTGCAAGAATCATGTGGATACCTGCAGCACGCGCCTTCTGTCCGAGACGAATGATGGCATCTTCCACTTCCTTGCTGGCAACCATCATGAGGTCAGCCAACTCATCCACAATCACGACAATGAACGGTAGCGGAACCTGCTTGTACTCAGACTGGGCATTGAACTCTTCTACCTTGGCATTAAAACCTGCAATATTCCGAACTCCCACCTTGGCAAAGAGTTCATAACGATTTTCCATTTCATCCACAACCTTTTGCAGAGCCTTGCTAGCCTTACGTGGATTGGTCACAACTGGAATCAAGAGGTGGGGAATATCATTGTAAACAGACAACTCAACCATCTTGGGATCGACCATCATAAATTTAACTTGGTCAGGTCTCGCCTTCATGAGGATGCTAGCGATAATGCCGTTAACAGCTACTGACTTCCCTGAACCCGTTGAACCTGCGACGAGCAAGTGAGGCATTTTAGAAAGGTCAAAAGCTCTTGCGGTTCCATTAACAGCCTTCCCTAAAGGAATTTCCAAGAGATTTTCTGCTTTCGTTTGAGATTGTTCCCATAGTTCTCGGAAAGAAACTGTCGCAATCTCAGAGTTAGGTACTTCAATTCCCACTAAAGATTTCCCTGGGATAGGTGCTTCGATTCGGACATCCTTGGCCGCCAAGGCTAGAGCGAGGTCATCTGCTAGATTGGAAATGCGGTTGACCCTTACACCAACGGCCGGCTTGACTTCATACTTGGTCACTGATGGTCCAATTTCAGCCCGTTCAACTGTTACCTTGATACCAAAACTAGCAAAAGTTTCTTCTAGGATTTTGATGTTTTCTCGAACAATCTTCTTCTCTTTCGACTGGTCTTTTGGTTTATCTGGGGCAAAGAGTTGTAAGCTTGGAAGTTTGTACTCAAGAGCCTCCTTGGCTGAAAAATCGACCTGAACATCTTCATCATCAGAGCCATCTTCCTGTTCAGCGAATTCAAGTTCAGCTTGAGGCAAGATGATTTCTGGTTCCACCCACTCTTCTTCTGGAACAGGAGGAACGTCAAGCACAACATCATCAGTCAGAATTTCACCCGTTTCCATATCAACAGGAGGCAAATCGAGTAAGGCCTTTTCAGCTGCTTCTTTTTTTAATTTAGCTTCTTCCTCAGCTTTTTGACGAGCTTTTTCTTCTTGTTTAACAAAGCGTTCCTCTTTTCGACGCTCATGCCCTTCCCACCATTTGGCAAAGCCTCTACTGAAAAATTCAGCAATATCGTAAACAGACCAAGGACTGACTAGGAGAGCACCCACTAAAATCAAGATAGAACCAATAAAGTAAGTACCGATATTTGAGAAGAGAAAGGCTGTTGGCACATAGAGTCCAACACCAATCAAGCCACCTCCAGCAAAACTGGTCGTTCGAAAACCAGTCAGATCCGTCACAACCTGAGCCATGGTTCCTTTTAGAACAGACTTGTCCAAACCATATTTCCAAACTAAGTAGGCCTCCAAAATCAAGAGTAAGCCTGCAAATATGGTGAAAAACCCTGATAAGAGGCCTTCCTGTTTTCGTATCCACTTGAAAAAGAAGAGGTAGAGCAGGATACCAAATATTGCCAGATAAGCTAGGCTACCTACTAGCAAGCGAATTAAATTGTAAAGGGTTATACCTGCAGCCCCTAATTTGAAGGCTGCAAAAATCAATAAAATCGCGATTCCTAGCGAAATCAACATCCGTTGTATCGCTTCTTTTCTTTCGAGTTCTGCTTTAGACGGTCTCCGTCTTGTTTTACTTGTATTCTTGTTTGCCATTCTTCTATTATACCATATTTCACAAGCATTTCGGAAAGAGAAAAAGACTGCACCAAACGGTCCAATCTTTTCATTTTATATCTAATACTCAATGAAAATCAAAGAGCAAACTAGGAAGCTAGCCGCAGGCTGTACTTGAGTACGGCAAGGCGATGCTGACGTGGTTTGAATTTGATTTTCGAAGAGTATAAGTTTTATGCTTGGGGTTTACGTAGATAACCATAAACTACACCACTTACAATTGCTCCAATCAAGACAAAGACTAGGTAAAGAAGGGCATTTGAAGTAAGAGCGATGACGAAGATTCCTCCGTGTGGCGCCATGAGTTTGATACCTGCAAGACCAACGAGTCCGCCTGCTACTGCAGAACCAAGGATAAAGCTTGGGATAGCACGAGCTGGGTCAGCGGCACCAAATGGAATCGCTCCCTCAGTAATAAATGACAAGCCCATGATGATGTTTGTCAAACCAGAGTTGCGTTCTTCCTTAGTAAATTTGTCTTTAAAGAGAAGAGTTGCGACAAAGATGGCAAGTGGTGGCACCATTCCTCCAGCCATAACTGCTGCCATAGCCACAGAACCACCTGAAGAAACAGTCGCTGCAAGCGTACCTGTACCAAAGACATAGGCAGCTTTGTTAACTGGTCCACCCATGTCAACAGCCATCATTCCACCAAGGACGATACCAAGAAGGACAGCTGAACCGCCTCCAAGACCGCCTAGGAAGTCATTCATAGCAGTGTTGATTGCTGCCATTGGGATGTTAACAGCTAGCATGACAAATCCAGTCAAGATTGTTCCAAGAAGTGGCAAGAGAAGGATTGATTTTGCACCTTCAAGTGAACGAGGAACTTTAACGTATTTCTTGATAGCAAGAACTAAAGCACCTGCGATAAATCCACCAACAAGGGCACCTAGGAAACCAGATGAGACACCTGCAAGAGTTGAAGTTGCTTCACCACCTGCTGCATAAGGGATTTTACCAAAGGCAAAACCTTCTTTAGCAATAGCACCAGCCACAAAACCCGCTACCAAACCTGGTTTTTCAGCGATAGAGTAGGCAACATAACCTGCAAAGACTGGGAGCATCAATCCAAAGGCTGCACCACCAATTTTCATGAACATAGAAGCTAACTCATGGTAAGAACCAAGATTGCCAAGGTTTTCATTTGGAACACCCAAAGCACCGTCAATCAAGAAGGCAAGGGCAATCATAATACCACCACCGATAACGAATGGTAACATTTGAGATACACCACTCATCAAGTGTTTGTAGAAGGCACCACCAAGGCTTTGTTTTTCGTTAGAGGCTGTTGCAGCTTTTGCACCATTAGCAGCACGATAGACTTCAGCATCTCCAGAAAGAGCCAAGTTAATCAATTCTTCTGTTTTACGGATACCGTCAGCAACTGGACGATTGATCAATGGTTTGCCATCGAAACGATCCATTTCTACAGCCTTGTCTGCTGCGATGATAACAGCTTTAGCCTTGCGGATGTCCTCAGCAGTTAGTTGGTTTCCAACACCGCTAGCACCGTTGGTTTCAACCTTGATGCCAACCCCCATTTCAGCAGCTACTTTTTGAAGAGCTTCTTGTGCCATGTAAGTGTGGGCAATACCTGTCGTACAAGCTGTAACAGCCACGATATAGTGACTAGAGTCATTGGTAGGGTCTTGGACAGGCTCCTCAGTTTTTTCTGAAGCTTGGTCAAAAAGTTCGATAACTTGGTCAGCTGATGTTGCTTGACGAAGTTTGTCAACAAAACCGTCTTTCATCAAATATTGAGACAATTCTGCCAAGGCTGCCAAGTGGGTATCATTGGCACCTTCTGGAGCTGCAATCATGAAGAAGAGGTCAGTTGCTTGCCCATCCAAACTCTCATAGTCAACACCCTTGTTTGACTTGGCAAAGAGAACTGTCGCTTCTTTTACAGCAGCATTTTTGCTATGAGGCATTGCGATTCCATCACCCAAACCTGTAGAAGTCAAAGCTTCACGCGCCAAAATTCCTTCTTTAAATGTTTCAAAATCTGTCACATAACCATGATCTGTCAAACTTTTAATCATCTCTTCGATGACAGCTGTTTTTTCAGTTGCTTGCAAATCCAGCAACATGACATCTTTTCTCAATAGGTCTTGAATTTTCATCGTTTTTCTACCTCAACTTTTTCATATGTTTCTTTAATAAATTCTGCTGTTGCCAAGTCATCCGAGAAGGTAGTTGCCGTTCCACAAGCAACTCCCCATTTGAAGGCTTCTACTGCGTCTTTTGATTTGACAAATTCACCTGTAAATCCAGCAACCATAGAGTCACCAGCTCCAACTGAATTTTTGACTGTTCCCTTGATAGGTTTTGCGAAGTAAGCTCCCTCAGATGTGACAAGAAGAGCACCGTCACCAGCCATAGAAATAATGACGTTTTGAGCACCTTTAGCCAGTAACTCACGAGCGTATTTCTCAATTTCATCTAAACTTTCGAGTTTCACTCCAAAAATCGCTCCAAGTTCATGATTGTTTGGTTTGACCAAAAGTGGCTGGTAGTCCAAACTATCAATCAAGGTCTGTCCTTCAAAATCACAAACGACTTGCGCACCAGTCTTGCGTGTCAAGGCAATCAAATCCTTGTAGATGACATTGCCTAGATTCTTAGCACTTGAACCAGCAAAGACAACTGTATCTTCTGCAGTCAAACTAGATAAAATAGCTTTCAATTCTTCTAGCTGAGCTGGTTCCACATTTGGACCAGTCCCGTTGATTTCTGTCTCTTGGTCTGCTTTGATTTTAACATTGATTCGAGTATCTTCTGCCACTTGGACAAAACGTGTCTCGATTTCTTCCTCTGCCAGAGTATCTGTGATAAATTCACCAGTAAAACCTCCGATAAATCCAGTCGCTGTATTTGGAATATCTAAGCGCTTCAAAACACGACTGACATTGATTCCTTTCCCACCAGCAAACTTATCATCACTGTCCATACGATTGACACTACCAACTTGGACTTGCTCCAAGCGAACGATATAGTCAATAGACGGATTGAGTGTGACTGTATAAATCATACTTCTATTACCTCCGTTTTCTCCTTAATAGCCTGCAAGAGCTCATGCCCTTGACTTGTGATAACAATAGCTCGTTTGAGTGGTGCTACCTTAGCAAAGCAAGTTTGTCCAATTTTTGATGAATCCACCAAGACATAGGTCTGTTTGGCATTCTCCAAAATAGCTCGCTTCACAGCTCCCTCCTCCATATCAGGAGTCGTATAATAGCCATCGTCCACACCATTCATCCCGATAAAGGCACGGTCAAAGTGCAATTGGTTAATCTGGTTAAGAGCAACGCCCCCGATACTAGCATCTGTCGCCATCTTGACACTTCCTCCAACCATGACAGTTGGAATCTGCTTTTCAACCAACTGAGCGGCATGGTGAATCGAATTTGTCACAACAGTAATATTCTTATTAACCAATTCATGAATCAAAAAAGCAGTTGTTGTTCCAGCATCGATAAAGATGACATCTTGTTCCTTGATGAGAGAGGCTGCCTTCTGAGCCAGCAACTTCTTTTCTTGAAGGTTTTTGACAGATTTTTCTTGAATGGTTTCTTCTTCCTGCAAGGAATGGGGCAATTCTGCTCCACCATGCACGCGACGAAGCTTGTTTTCCGCTTCCAACTCATCCAAATCTCTTCGAACCGTTGATTCTGACGTTTCTAACAAACTAACTAATTTTTCTAGAGAAACTACATGATGTTGATTTAACTCCTCTAAAATCAGTTGCTTCCGCTCTGTTTTTAACACTGAATCACCTCCTGTTATCGTTTACACTATTCATTCTATCACACTTTCTTTCAAAGTCAAGCGCTTTTTGTCATTTTCTTTCAAAATCTATCATTTTTCTTATTTCCAAAATTTTTATTGCAAGATAAGAGCCTTTATGGTAGACTATTTGAGTAAGTATTGGAAGATTACTCAAGAGGCTTAAGAGGCCGTGTTGGAAACGCGGTAGGCGTGTAACAGCGTGCGTGGGTTCGAATCCCATGTCTTCCGTTTATTTTAAAAAAGATACCCAAGAAATCTTGGGTATCTTTTTTCTTATATGCTTGTTTTATAACTCGGGTGAATTTCTTAGAAAATATCAAATAACAATTTCACATTGAGAATTGTTAAGATAATGGAAACGATATAGCCAAGGATGGTATTCCATTTGGCATTGGTAAATTCTCCCATCAGTGATTTCTTAGAAGTTAGATAAATCAGTGGGAAGATTGAAAATGGAAGAGCAATCGAAAGAAAGACTTGTGAATAAACCAATAACTGATCCAATGTTTTTTCCTGATGACCAAACAGAACCGCTACAATCATGACAGGCAACAAGGCAAAGAGACGAGTTGCCAAACGAATGAACCATTGAGGTAATCTCATATGCAAGAAACCTTCCATAACGATTTGTCCAGTCAAGGTACCCGTAATTGTCGAATTTTGACCACTGGCTAATAAAGCCAAGGCAAACAAGGTTGATAAGGTCGAGCTAGCTATAGCTCCTGCAATAGTAGAATCCTGCAAGGCATTATACATTTGAGAGAAGGCAGAAATCTCAGATGCATGGCCGAAAAAGAGAGCCGCCCCGAGAATTAATAGAAGGGAGTTAACCACAAAGGCCAAGGATAATTGGAGATTTGAATCCCAGGTCATAAAGCGCACGGCTTTTCGAACATCATTCTTGTCCTTGTGATTGATTTTCCGAGTTTGTGACAAGGAAGAATGCAAATAGAGGTTATGGGGCATAACCGTTGCTCCCACGATCCCTAGTGCCAAGGTTAATTGACTTTCATGCCCTGGCAAGGGACTTTCAAATAAGGTTGCATTCGGTAGATAACCCTCAACGATTCCTTGGAAGCTTGGATGTGACAAAGCTACCAGATAGGTAAAAATTGCTAGAATGGTTAAAATCAGTGTTGTCACAATAGCTTCAATCTTCTTAAAGCCAAATTTCATCAGAAGCAATAAGAGAAAAACATCCAACACGGTCAAGAGAATTGCTATCATAATCGGAATCTTAAAGAGAAGATTGAGAGCAATCGCTGAACCTAGAACTTCTGCCAGATCTGTCGCCATCAAGGCTAATTCTAAAATCACCCATAGACTATAACGAAGCCATTTAGGTGAATGATGAGCCGTTGCTTGAGCCAGGTCCATCTGGGTTACAATACCAAGCTTTCCTGCCATCTGCTGAAGTTGCATGGCAATGAGAGATGAAATCAAGATAACAAACAAGAGACTATACTTATAGGAAGCACCACCGACTACACTGGTAATCCAGTTTCCTGGATCCATATAACCAACTGCGACAAGAGCACCCGGACCTAAAAAGGCATTTAAATTTTGCCAGAAATGATTGTTATTTGGAGTATCGATAGATTGATTAATCTCAGAGAGTGACACTTTTTTATGAGAAGACATAGATACTTACCTCTTTCTAAACCTACTTTTTCATTATTTTCTATTAGAGAAAAATAAGATTGACTTTAAACTATTAAAACAATGAAAACTATATGAAAAACATTTAGTTTTTTCATTATTTTTCTTAAGGCACCTTAATATTTTTCTTAAGGCACCTTAATTATAACACAAAAATGAAAACTATATGAAAAACATTTAGTTTTTTCATTATTTTTCTTAAGGCACCTTAATTATAACAGAAAATATGATAAAAGCTTAAGAAAATTCAGGACTTGATTTAATATTTAGGATACAACAAAATGTTGTATTCTTTTTTTGCAAAAGAATACCAAAGAATAAAATAAAAAACGTTGTAAAATGTACTGACCCCAAAAAGTTAGATAATTAATTTATCCAAAGGATTTAGTTCTGTATTGTACAGGGCTAAGTCCTTTTAGTTTTACCTTAATTCGTTTATTGTTGTAGTAATCAATATAGTCTACAATGGCTTGTTCCAATTGCTTAAGCGACTGAAACGACTTCTCATAACCATAAAACATTTCGGATTTTAAAATGCCAAAGAAGGACTCCATCATACCATTATCTGGGCTATTGCCCTTACGCGACATAGATGCTTTAATTCCCTTACCCTCTAGGAACCGATGATACGAATCGTGTTGGTATTGCCATCCTTGGTCACTATGAAGAACAGTATTCTCGTAGTGTTTCTCTGTGAAGGCCTGTTCCAACATCGTTTTTACTTGTTCTAAATTAGGAGAACAAGAAAGATTAAAAGCAATAATTTCGCTGTTAAAGCCATCTAAAACAGGCGATAAATACAATTTCTGCGTGCTATTTGGAATGGCAAATTCTGTCACATCTGTGTAGCACTTTTCCATTGGTCTCGATGCTTCAAACTGGCGTTGAATGAGATTCTCTGCTTTCTTGCCAATCTCTCCTTGGTAGGAAGAATACTTTCGTCTCCGACGAATTCGAGCTATTAAACCAAGGAGCTTCATCAGACGTTGAACTTTCTTATGATTCACTACAAAACCACGATTTCTTAGTTCAAGAGTAACTCTCCGATAGCCATAATTTCCTTTATGGTCATTATAAATGGCATGAATTTCGGTTTTAAGCTCTTTATCTTTGTCAAGTCCATCTAGTTTCTTCAACTGATAGTAGTAAGTTGAGCGAGGTAAACGAGCCGCTTCAAGAAGTAAATCTAGTCGAAATCCTCCTGAAGCCATTTCTCTAATTGTCTCTGC